>NZ_JBKHUP010000051.1:0-56003 GCF_046565525.1 Coleofasciculus sp.
CCCTAAACTCTCTGCGGCTTGCAAACGAGTAGATTCATCGTGTGAGGAATGAATTAATTTGACTAAAGCGGCGATGGCGTGGGGATTATCTTTGCCAATTTCTCCTAAACTATTTGCCGCTTGCCTAGGGGTATATTTATCTTGAGAGGTATGGATTAATCGGACTAAAGCGGCGATGGCTTGGGGATTGTCTTTGTCTATTTTCCCTAAACTCTCTGCGGCTTGCAAACGAGTAGATTCATCGTGTGAGGAATGAATTAATTTGACTAAAGCGGCGATGGAGTGGGGATTATCTTTGCTGATTTTCCCTAAACTCTGTGCGGCTTGCCTACGGGTATATTCATCCTGTGAGGAATTGATTAATTGAACTAAAGCGGCGATGGCATGGAGATTATCTTTGCCAATTTCTCCTAAACTCTGTGCGGCTTGCCTACGGGTATATTCATCCTGTGAGGAATTGATTAATTTGACTAAAGCGGCGATAGCTTCGGGATTATCTTTGTCGATTTCCCCTAAACTCTCTACAGTTTGCCTACGAATGTATTCATCCTGTGAGGAATGGATTAATTTGACTAAAGCGTCGATAGCTTCGGGATTATCTTTGCCGATTTCCCCTAAACTCTCTACAGCTTGCCTACGAATGTATTCATCCTGTGAGGAATGGATTAATTTGACTAAAGCGGCGATAGCTTCGGGATTATCTTTGCCGATTTCCCCTAAACTCTCTACAGCTTGACCATGACTATCTTCATCCTGTGAGAAATGGATTAATTCGACTAAAGTGGCGATAGCTTGGGGATTATCTTTGTCAATTTTTCCCAAACTCTCTGCGGCTTGCAAACGGATAAATTCATGTTTTGAGGAATGGATTAATTTGACCAAAGCGGCGATAGCTTGGTGATTATCTTTGTCAATTTCCCCCAAACTCTCTGCGGCTTGCAAACGGATAAATTCATGTTTTGAGGAATGGATTAATTTGACTAAAGCGGCGATAGCTTCGGGATTATCTTTGCCAATTTTCTCTAAACTTTCTGCAGCTTGCCAACGGGTAGATGCCTCTTGTGCGGTATGGATTAATTCCACTAAAGCGGCGATCGCTCTTGGACACTCCGTCTGTAGCAACACCGCCCTTGCTCCCTCTTCTACCGGATCAAGAAATCTCCGCCACTTCTGTTTTTTAGTGTTGAAACATCCAAAGCCCAGTGTAATCATTGTCTCTACTATTTCATCTGCCCAGGAACAATCTTTAAACTCAGCAATTCCGGCTGCGGTGATAAAATAGGCTCGATACCAATAAAAACCTCCGCATCCATCCTCAAATTCTACTAACGCCTGGATAAACTCCTCCTTCTGTTCCTTTTCCACATCCTCACGCCCCAACCACAGCAAAATAACCTGTTTCCATTGCGGCTCAAATATGCGGTAAGAGAGATCCCCCCAACCCCCCTTCAAAAGCAGGGCTTTTAGAGCGTTAGCTGATTCTCCCTCTTGATCAGTTAAGGTTAGAGGTGGGTTTCGATGATTCAAGAAAAAGTGCCAATCTTCAACCGCCAGCGCGGCAAAATATTCCTCAAACGTGGGGTGATAAAAGGCATAAACTTTCTCATCTGGCTTTTCTGCTGCCACTCCCACCACATTCAACCAACCCAACTGCAATGCTAAGGAAAACAGTGAATTTTTATCCGTTATATTTCCTAATTCCTGTTCAATAAACCCTTCCCGCAAGCGGAACCGCGATGTACCTTCATCAATATCCCGCAGCGCTAATTGTCCCAAGGCTTGATTTAATTCATCTTGCCTATCGGTATGAAAAATAGACGCTTTCCAGATATAAAACTGCTGGACAAACTTCTGATACAATCCCGCCTGGGTATCGGGTAAATGTCCCTCCCAGGTTTGCCAGGTACTACATAATAGCGCTAACCGTAGGGGATTTTGGACTAAATCGCGGATGCGGATGCGTTCGGGTTGGGCTAATTCGGCTTTTAATCGTTCGGCTTTTTTAACCCCCTCCGACTCCCCCTTACTAAGGGGGAGAGAAGTAGAGGTATCTTGATTAAGGGGTAGAGAAATAGATGTATCTTGACTAACAGAAAGACAAATAGAGCCATCTTGCTCCCCCCTTACAAAGAGGGGTTGGAGGGGATTAAACCAATTATCAATAAATTGATGTACCTGCTGGGGATAATCAAAATCTAATAGGCGATAGGTTTCAAAGGTTTCTAATGCATTCGTAGACGCCAACCAAACATTTAACCGACAGGTTAACACCACCCGCGCCTGATTAATCCAACCCGTTAATTGATCCGCCATTGCTTGTATGGGATTCTCGGATGTCATTCTGAGTGGAACGGAGTGGAACGAAGAATCTCCCCAATTTCTGGCGTTGTTCAGCTTAACAGTAGAAGCTACTATCTCATCCACCCCATCCAACAGCAGCCACACCCGCCCCTGTTCAATTTGCTTAACCAAATCATCCCGAATTATTTGACTCAATCGCGTTGGCGGAATCGCTTGATTTAACCAAACCTCTAACAAATACTTGCTAATATCCTTACCCGACAAATCCGCCAGATTTATCCAAATCGGCAACCCTAAATTCTTCTCCAATAGCCAAAACGCGATCGCGTGTAGCAATGTTGTCTTTCCCGCCCCCGGTTCGCCGATTAAAGCAATCTGTTTCCCTTGGCTTTTTCCTTCCCCTTTCTCCAGAATCTGACTAAAAAATGTATCATGTTCAAAACGCTGGGTTTCCTGATACTGGGGTTCATAGAGTTGGGTTCCTTTTTCGGGTAAAAATTCGCGATCGCGCTTATCCTGTTTTTTCCTCTCCACCAACGCCAGAGGTACATAAATCTGTTCCCGTTCAAACTTGGCAGACTCTTCCTGCATCAAAATATTACTGGTAGCGCGTCGCCGTTTCTCCAGCATGGCGTGGCAAATCTCACGCCAATGTATCCCGTTTTGCTTTGGCGATACGGCGGGTTGCTGCAATTTTTTCCCTCTTTTTCTCTCCCACGCTTGATCAAACTGTCTCAGATTCTCCGCTTTATCCGATGACCAAAGTTTTAGCGTAAAATGCCAATCCTCCGCCCCCTGATTTTGGGTGCGGTTATCCTCTAATATCTGCAAAAAATCTTTCAGATAATACCGTAGCGCTTCGCGGACTTTCCGCTTGTCTAAATTCCCCTTATCATCATCCTTCTGGGTGAGTTCAACCAATACTCTGAGAGTGGTTCTGACAATCAACTGGTGCTCCTCACGCCAGTCGAAACTCAGTTTAACCTCTTCCTCAAACTCGTAATTCACATAACCCAGAATGGCGGATAATACCCGCCTCACCCAGGCTTGCACATCAGAACCGTGGCTATACTTTGGCATTCCTCACGCCTAGAAATTTTGCCCATAAGTTTGGGTTACCCCAAGGTTCCTCCCTCTACCCCAAACCCCTTGACTCTGATTCTAAACGATTCCCCGGATTGGCTGAAATGCCTTTGCTTGGAGGGATTAACCCAAAATTACCTTGACCTTGTAATCAAAATCAAGGTCAAATTCATGACACGCCCAACCCCTAAAAAAAGAGCGATCGCACTTATCCTGATCGAATTCTCCCTTCCTCTTGTGTTAGGTACATTCATCCATCCCAAATTAGAACTCAGTACCAGTGCAGGGTTTGTGATGTGGCAGATTAGCCAAGTGATCCGTTCAACGCGCGATCGTTCGTAGTTCGTAGTCAGGGCTTTAGCCCATCATCCTTTCGCACTCAGAGTTTTAGCTTCAATGATGTTAACTTGAACGGCACTGAAAAAGCTGGTGGGCAATGCCCACCCTACGTATCAAGAGTTTCTGCAAACCCCACTAAATGGGTTTAATTTTGGTTATATTCCTCCATACCCACACAAGAACAAACCAAATTGCGATCGCCAAAGGCATTGTCAATCCGCCCTACCGCCGCCCAAAACTTGTGTTCCCTTGTCCATGGTGCGGGATAAGCCGCTTGTTCGCGAGAATAGGGGCGATTCCATTCCCCTGCAATTAAAACCTCCGCCGTATGAGGAGCATTTTTGAGCACATTATTCTCCTGATCAACCTCCCCTGACTCAATCGCCTCAACCTCTTGGCGAATCCCAATCATCGCATCACAGAACCGATCCAACTCCTCCTTCGACTCACTTTCCGTCGGTTCCACCATCATTGTCCCCGCTACGGGCCAAGAAACCGTTGGCGCGTGGAACCCATAATCCATTAACCGCTTGGCAATATCATCCACCTCAATCCCGGCTGACTTTTTCAAACCCCGCAAATCTAAAATACATTCATGCGCCACCAAACCCGATTTCCCCTGATACAAAATCGGATAATAAGGCGCTAAGCGATGGGCAATATAATTCGCATTCAAAATCGCCACCTTCGTCGCTTGGGTTAACCCATCTGCCCCCATTAAAGCGATATACATCCAGGAAATCGGTAAAATACTCGCACTTCCCCAGGGGGCTGACGCCACAACGCCCACGGAATCGTGATTTGTCACCGATCCATAACCTTTAACAAACGACACATCCGGCAAAAACGGCACTAAATGAGACTGTACCCCAATCGGTCCCATCCCCGGACCCCCACCACCATGGGGAATACAAAAGGTTTTGTGTAAATTTAAATGGCAAACATCCGCCCCATAATCCCCAGGACGACACAATCCCACTTGGGCATTCATATTCGCCCCATCCAGATACACTTGTCCACCATGAGCATGAATCGTATCGCAAATTTCGCGGATTTCTTCCTCAAAAACGCCATGAGTAGACGGATACGTCACCATCAACGCCGCTAAATTCTGGCTGTGCTTTTCTGCCTTTGCCTTCAAATCCGCCACATCGATATTCCCTTGGTCATCACAGGTAACGGCTACCACCTTTAATCCTGCCATAACTGCACTCGCCGGATTCGTACCGTGGGCGGATTGGGGAATCAAACAAATCTGTCGATGTCCCTCGCCCCGGTGTTCATGATACTGGCGAATTACCAGCAATCCCGCATATTCCCCTTGCGCCCCAGCATTGGGTTGTAAGGAAATCCCGGCAAACCCGGTAATTTCTGCCAACCACGCCTCAAGCTGTTGGAATAAAATCTGATATCCCTGGGTTTGAGATAAGGGGGCGAAGGGATGAATCTGGCTAAATTCCGCCCAAGTAATCGGCATCATCTCGGCTGTGCCATTGAGTTTCATCGTACAGGAACCCAAGGGAATCATTGAGGTGGTGAGAGATAAATCCTTAGCTTGGAGACGATGGATATAGCGCAATAATTCGGTTTCTGAATGATAACGGTGAAAAACTGGGTCAGTAAGATAGGGACGGGTGCGGGTAAAAGGAGGTTCAAAGCTGTCAACGTCTCGTTTCAGCAGGGAGTCAACGGGAAACGGTAGCGAATCAATGCCCTCGACGCCAACTGATCCGAAAATATCCAGGAGAGTCACCACATCTTGGAACGTTGTCACTTCATCCAGGGTAATCGCGATCGCAGCTTCATCCAACACCCGCAGATTCATCCCCCTGGCTTGCGCCGCCTTGAGAATATCGCCGAGTTCCTGGGCATCTAACTCCACCCGCACCGTATCAAAGAACGGTTGTGAACTAATGTTATAACCCAAGCGTTCTAACCCAGCTGCCAATATCATCGTTAACCGATGCACACGCAGAGCAATTTGCTTAAGTCCCTCTGATCCATGATAAACCGCGTACATACTGGCAATCACCGCCAGCAAGACTTGTGCCGTACAAATATTACTCGTGGCTTTATCCCGACGGATATGCTGTTCACGGGTTTGGAGGGCAAGGCGCAAGGCGGGTTTCCCTTGGGCATCCTTAGACACACCGACAATTCGCCCTGGAACCTGCCGTTTATACGCCTCACGGGTGGCAAAATATGCCGCATGAGGTCCACCGTATCCCAGGGGTACACCAAAGCGTTGAGTCGTTCCTACGGCAATATCCGCACCGAATTCACCCGGAGGTGTCAGCAGGGTTAGACTCAAGGGATCAGCCGCAACCGTGACTAAACCGCCCGCCTCATGTACCTTACTCACAAACTCCCGGTAATCGTAAATTGTGCCATCAGTGGCAGGATATTGCAGTAATGCGCCAAAAATTGGCGACTCAAACTCAAATGTCTGATGATCACCGACAATAATCTCCATTCCCAATGGTTTGGCACGGGTTTGCACCACCTGAATCGTTTGGGGATGGCAATCCTGAGAGACAAAGAAGGCATTGGCTTTAGTTCTGCACAAGCCATAACTCATACTCATGGCTTCCGCCGCCGCTGTTCCTTCATCCAGTAACGACGAATTGGCGATATCCAAACCCGTTAAATCAATAATTAGGGTTTGAAAGTTCAGCAACGCCTCCAGTCGCCCTTGGGCAATTTCGGCTTGATAGGGGGTGTAGGCTGTATACCAGCCTGGATTTTCCAGAATATTCCGCAGGATCACCGGTGGGGTAATACAGTCGTGATAACCCATGCCGATGAATGAGCGAAACACCTGGTTTTTTGAGGCAATGTCCTGAAGTTGGGTAAGGGCAGCTTTTTCGCTTTGGGCGGGGGGTAAGTTGAGCGGATGATTTAGCCGAATGGTTGAGGGGACAGCGCCATCAATCAGTTCATCCAAGCTGGAGTAGCCCAAGATATCCAGCATTTGCCCTACGTCTTCAGCATTGACACCAATATGCCGTCTAGCATAAGAATCGGTTGATACTAAATGATCCGCCGCCGCAGAAACAGTTGGCTGAGAATCATTAGAGACGCCATTGAGGGTTGTGTCTGGATTAACTGAGACATTTGAGTTAGTCATATCAAACCGATTCATTCAAAGATTTGGGTGCATCAAGCCGCTAGAGTCAGGACGACTCCTTATTATTTTTTAACAAACCATTCGCGATCGTGCTGTCATTGGTCATTTGTCATTGGTCATTGGTCATTGGTCATTCGTCCTTTATCATTCTTTGATTAGGAAATTTCTCCCCCTGCTCCCCCTGCTCCCTCTGCTTCCCCTGCTTCCCCTGCTCCCCTGCTCCCCCAGCTCCCCCTGCACCCCTAACGCTTACTCCTCTCCTTCCACCTGAGCCTGATATTCAGACGCAGACAAAGCGTCTTCTAATTCATCGGCATCATTAACCCGCACTTTCAGAAACCACCCTTCACCATAAGGATCTTCAGCAATCAGTTCGGGAGATTCCACGACAGCATCGTTGCGTTCAATCACCGTTCCTGTAACCGGGGCATACATATCCTCAACAGCTTTCACCGATTCAATCGTGCCAAAGGTTTCCCCTTTTTCCAAAGCACTATTCACATCGGGCAGTTCGATGAACACAATATCACCTAACTGATCGATGGCAAAGGCACTAATCCCGATAGTGGCAATTTCCCCGTCGAGTCGTACATACTCGTGGCTGTCTAGATACTTTAAGTCATCAGGATACTCTAAAGCCATTTCATGTCCTCAAGAAAGCAGCAAAGCTAAGTGTACAACTTCCGATCGCGCCATAATAAACAGATGGATAAAGAAACCCTCAAACGGCGGCTATTGGGTGAGTTTACCTGGAAACGACTCGTGCGATCGCTAATTTTTATCTACGTCTTCTTTGCCTTATACGTCTTCTTCATCGCAGATCGGATGATTTTCCTACCCTCCCCCTCCAGCTACCCAGACACCCCCGACATTCTCAAATTGACGACGGCTGATGATATCCAGATTTCCGCCGTTTACTTGCCCAATCCGGCAGCTACTTATACTATCCTCTACATTCACGGCAATGCCGAGGACTTAGGCAATATTCAGCCCCTGCTGCATCATCTGCACAGTCTCGGGTTTAGCGTCTTTGCCTACGATTATCGCGGCTATGGCACGAGTCAGGGAAGTCCCTCTGAACGTAATGCCTATCGCGATAGTGACACCGCCTTTACCTATTTAAAAGAGCAACTGAAAGTACCACCGGAACAAATTATCGCCTATGGACGTTCCGTCGGCGGCGGTTCAGCCGTAGATTTAGCCGCCCGTCACCCCTTGGCAGGTTTAATCCTCGAAAGTTCGTTCACCTCCGCCTTTCGCGTCGTGCTACCCATCCCGATTTTACCCTTTGATAAATTCCCCAACCTGGACAAGATCACCCAGGTGAACTGTCCCGTCTTAGTCATCCATGGCACCGCCGATGAAACCATCCCCCTCTCCCACGGAAAACGCCTATTTGCCGCCGCCCCTGAACCAAAACTCTCCTTGTGGGTAGATGGTGCTAGTCATAATGATTTGTTCTGGGTGGCTGGGGAGCAATATGGGGAAACTTTACAGGAATTTGCCCAATTAGTCGCCAAAACTCAATCCCCTGACAAATGACAGATGACGAATCAGTCAAGAAAGAATGACATCACCTCTGCTATTTTTGGTAAAATTTACTATAATTACTTTGGAAGGTTTATATTCCGGGTAATTTACAACATTGTTTACAACCGTACTGCCTCAAACGACCCAACCCTTTGGGTCAATTCCCGATGACCTATTTAACGCCATTGACATCCTCAAGCAGGAACTCAACGCCGTTATCCTTGCCCACTACTACCAAGACCCCGATATTCAGGATATTGCCGATTATATTGGCGATTCTTTAGGACTTTCCCGCCAAGCAGCTAATACAGATGCAGATGTCATCGTCTTTGCGGGTGTTCATTTCATGGCAGAAACTGCCAAAATCCTCAATCCCGACAAACTCGTTCTCCTACCCGACTTAAACGCCGGTTGTTCTCTCGCTGATAGTTGTCCCCCGGATGCGTTTGCCCAATTTAAGGCAGAACACCCTGACCATTTAGTCATATCTTATATCAATTGCTCCGCCGAAATTAAGGCGATGAGTGATATTATTTGCACCAGTTCCAACGCCGTCGAAATTGTCCAGCAAATTCCCCCAGATCAACCGATTATTTTTGCCCCAGACCGGAATTTAGGGCGTTATGTGATGCAGCAGACTGGTCGTGATTTGCTGCTGTGGCAAGGGAGTTGTATTGTTCACGAAACCTTCTCGGAAAAGAGAATTGTACAGCTACAGATTGAACACCCCGATGCCGAGGTTATTGCTCATCCCGAATGCGAACCCCCAGTACTCCGCCAAGCGAGCTACATTGGCTCAACAACAGCGCTGTTGAAGTATTCGCAAACCAGTCCCCGTTCAAAATTTATTGTGGTGACAGAACCGGGAATTATTCACCAAATGCAAAAAGAAATGCCCAATAAGCGTTTCATTCCAGCACCTTCAACTAATAATTGTAACTGTAATGAATGTCCGTTCATGCGGTTGAATACGCTGGAAAAACTCTATCTAGCCATGAAGCAGCGTCAGCCAGAAATTACGTTACCCGAACACATTCGGATTGCGGCTTTACAACCGATTCAGCGCATGTTAGACATGAGTGCCAAGGTCAAAGTTTAGGTTCACCAAAAATTAGGGGGAAAGTCCCATTAACTGTTTGGGTGGAAACTCAATGAAGCAAACGCTCAAACATCAATTTGTAATACCTTGATTTGACCCCTCCCTAACCCTCCCCTTATCAAGGGGAGGGAACTCTAATGATTTTGGTTTTCCCTGATTCTTTAGCAGGGCTGGTTTAGTTAAATTATTTGTTTGTGCCAAAATGTTATTGGTAAAACCCACCCCTACACTCCCGTTTCTACAAGGAACATGCGACTAGAGGCGCAACTGGATATTAGGTGTAATGGCGTTGAAATAAGCATTTTTGAATCGCTGAAACTATTGCTATACCGTAGGGTGGGCATTGCCCACCAGCATATCAGTCAGTGCCATTCGTATTCGGTGAAGTGTGGGGGAATGTTATTAGTGATATCCTGTATTGAACGGATCTACTAACCCCACAAATCCTGCCGAGGTATTTTTTAATGAGCAAGCTTTATCAAAAAGGACTTTATTTAGAATATTTTACCGTTGGCTATAACATTCTTGAAGCCGTTGCTTCTATTCTTTTAGGTGCGCTCAACAATAGTATTGCATTAATTGGGTTTGGACTGGATAGTATTGTTGAATCCTTATCGGGATGCATTTTAATTTGGCGTCTCAGCCAGCATCAAAGCATGACACCGGAAGCTGAAGATAAAATTGAGCAACGAGCCATCCAGTTTGTGGCAATTACATTTTTCTTGATGGCTGGATATATTGGATTTGAATCGCTGAGAAAGTTAATTACACAAGACGCTCCAGATCCATCATTGCTGGGTATTATTCTCGCTATCCTCTCGTTGATTATTATGCCCCTATTGGCATGGCAAAAAAATAAAGTTGGGAAACAAATTAATAGTAGGGCGCTGATTGCCGATGCGAAAGAAACCTTGGTCTGTTCCTTTCTCTCTGTGGCATTACTTTTAGGGTTAGCTGGTAATTACTGGTTTGGCTTTTGGCAAGCTGATCCGTTTGCCGGATTTATTATCGTTTTTTATTTGATTAAAGAAGGCTGGGAGGTTTGGGAAGAGGCTCATGAATCTGATGTTGACTGAATCACTATACCATGTCTCTAAATTCAATAAACTCTTGACTAATTTTGGTAAACACGACAGTCAACCCGGTAGGGACACGATAGTATCGTGCCCCTACAAATGGTGATTTAGATGCCAAGAAAGCGTAAGCTATGAAACGGTCACGCATTTAATTAGCATACCCCTACACCTCACAGCCCTGACAACGATTTGACTATCGTCTATTTAGATGCACATCAGCTTAATCGAATGACTCCAGCTACTGTAAACGAAACGCTAATTATTTTTACGCGCTATCCAGAACCGGGAAAAACTAAAACGCGCCTGATTCCTGCTTTAGGTGAGGAAGGTGCAGCAAAACTGCAACGCCAGATGGCAGAAAATACCCTGGCTAAAGCAAAAAAACTGCAAGATTTTCATCCTGTATCTGTAGAAATTCATTTTGCTGGAGGGAATCAACAGCTAATGGAATTGTGGTTAGGTGCTGATGTAATTTACCGTCAACAAAGTGAGGGAGATTTAGGCGAGAGAATGGCATTGGCATTTGAGAGATCATTTGCAGGGGGAATGACTGGAGTGGTGATTATTGGTACAGATTGCCCCGATTTAGACACTCAAATAATGTCTGAAGCATTTCAATGGCTTGAAGCACAGGATTTAGTATTAGGACCTGCCCAAGATGGGGGATATTATCTGATTGGTTTGCGGCGGTTAATTCCTGAACTCTTTGTGGGAATTAATTGGGGAACCTCACAAGTCAGACAACAAACCGTAGAGATTGCCGATAACTTGGGATTAGCCATCGCATTTGAGCCAATGCTCCATGATATTGACCGTCCAGAGGATTTGAGCAGGTGAGGACAGTCCGTTATTGTGCAAGCGAGAGAATAGTTGTCCTCTATCGAGAGACTGATTTTTTTACCGAAAAAGTGTGATTAGATTAGCCCCTATCGCGTTATTCTTAGCGCGAGTTTAGCGAAATCATAGGACTATGAGGAGTTTATCGGGCTTTTGCCCGGTGTAAGTCTGCCCAGTTCGGCTAACTTTCCCCTACCCCTGGAAATCTATCCTAGGGGTAGATTTGCCGTTCGTCGCCGACGCTGTCTTCACCACCTCCAACCTATGACTGTTGAAACGTAAATGGTAGATAGTGAATAACCTCAAAACTCACTCCCTTAGTGGGGTAATCAGTAGCCTTGCCCTTTCCTTGTGCATCTGTAGTCTTTGGACTCCTCCAGTTCAGGCTGAAGGAAGCCGCGAATTAACCTCAAGTGGAGGCTTTCGCCCTTTTTTGGACTATCGCAATGACTCCTTGGAGACAGGACCAATACTGCGCCAAACGGTGATTCAGGTTTATGCTGAGGCAGGTGAAACGCTCTATTTAGGTTCAAGTGCTGTGGGCATCGGTCAGGGTACGATTAATTACACAAGACCCAGTGGTGCATCTGGTAGTTGCGGCACCAGGGGTAAGATTGAAAATCGTGCAGAAGAAAGAATCGGTCCTAATACTCTTTTTTCCGGTGGTTACACACCTTGTACCGTGGACGTTGATCAAACTGGGGTTTGGCAAATTAACATTGTTAGTCCTAATCCTTCAAGTACAGTCAACCCAAACCCTATTCCCGCCGACGATTCTTGGTCCTCACAAGGTAACAATGATAACTTTGTAACCGCTTGGGATGTCACCGTAGCCGATGCGGGTAGAGAAATTCAGGGTCGCGCCTTTGCCAATTATCTGGCGCTGAATATGGGAGGTAGAGAGGCTCCCCTGAGTTCCGAAGCCTACATCCTGACCGAAGAAGGTTATTTGTACCGCATTGATTTGAACGGTATCGAACCCTTCGGATTCATCTTTTTCTCAAACAATAAAGGATTTAGACGACCAAGCGGAGAACCATTCTTCTCCTCTGTTCCCCTAACTCCACCCCCTGACTTCCAAAATCCGTTCACTAATCCCAATACTGGTGATGACCGAACCCACAGAATTTTCTTTAACCGACCTGAACCCGGAATTCTAAATACGCCCCTAGAACCCATAGCTCCTGGAGAGGTGAGGGATTTTCGATTTATCGGTAATGATGGTACGCCCGGTCAAGCCGCATCGCCAGGTGGTGGTACATTTAGGTTCACCACGACACGGGCGGGTAGTTACAGAATTGTCATTGACTTGAATGGCGATGGTATTTTCGGAAATGATGACGGCTCAATCCGAGACAGAATCCTCACAGGTCGAGTAAGCCAAGGGGAAAATGAAGTGGTTTGGGATGGGCTAGATGGAGATGGAAACCCCCTACCAGGTGGTCGCCAAGGATTCGAGGTTCGCATTAATCTGTTTGCGGCTCAAGTCCATTTTCCTTTTTTAGATGTGGAAGCGAATCCCAATGGGATTATCTTAGAACGGCTGAATGGTCGAAATAGTCCAAATTTTACAGTTTACTATGACGATAGTCGTTTTAGTGGACCCGGCATCCCTCCTGATCCCCTAGATGCCTCAATCAACGGAGTTGGTCTAGCAGGAGTCAGCAGCCGTAATGGCGCTCATAGCTATGATTGTATTAATTCTAGTGAGGAAACAACCTGCTTTGGCGATCGCAGGGGTATTGACACTTGGACTTTTTTACCGTCTCAGGATTTTACGTTTACGGATGCTATAGTCATTGCCAAAGCAGACTTGGCAATTGAAAAACGTATTCGTTCAGACCAAGTTGTTGCCAATGGTAGGATTGTCTTTGAAATCGCGGTGACCAATAATGGTCCTAATGATGTCATGGGGGCAACGGTAACGGATACGATTCCTGATACGATTACTAATGTCAGGTGGACTTGTGCGATTACTAACGGTACTGGGAGTTGCGGTGCGGCAAATGGTACAGGCAATGGGATCAATACAACCGTCACTCTCAATCCGGAGGCTACCGCTACTTATACGGTAATCGGCACTCTCGCCAGAAATGCTTCGGGGACATTAACCAATACCGCCACAGTTCCCCTCGGACCGAATAACTCCGTAGGAGATGACATAACAGACCCCAATCCTGATAATAATACCAGTACCGTTCAAACCCCCATCGAACGAACCGCCGACTTGAGCCTAACTAAGACTGCAGCCCCTGCTAGTGCTGCACCGGGGGAAAATGTAACCATCTCCATCACCGTAACCAATGATGGACCTCTAGCCACGACTGATGTGCGAGTTAGGGACTCATTACCCGCCGGATTGAGCTTTATTTCAGCGACACCCAGCCAGGGAAGCTATGATAACCAAACTGGCGTCTGGACGGTGGGCAATCTTGATAACGACAGTAGCGCCACGTTGCAAATTGAGGCAACCTTAACCACAAGTGAAACCGTAGTGAATCGAGCGCAAGTCATAGCCTCAGATCGACCTGACCCAGATTCTACACCAGGAAATAGCATTGCTGGTGAGGATGACCAAGATAGTGCGGCGATTCCCTTGCAATCGGTTGACCTCGGCTTGAGTAAAACCGCACGCCCAAATCAGGCAAATGTGGGAGACGATATAACCTACACTATTACTCTGACCAATAACGATACTAATGATGCTACGGATGTGGCGGTGACGGAACCCTTGCCAACTGAGGTAACATTCAGATCGGCAACCGCGTCTCAAGGTTCATACAATAGCAGAACCGGAATTTGGTCAGTGGGGAATCTAGTCAATGGTAACGAGGCTACGTTAGAGATTATCGCCACTGGGGATATTCCTGGTTCTGTTACCAACACGGCGGTGATTAGTGCTTTAGATCAAGATGATCCGAATCCTGGAAATGATCGAGCTAGTGCAGAAGTGTTTTTTGCCGGAGAACCGCGCCTGCTTCTGGTGAAGCGCATTACTCAGGTGAACAGAGATGGACAAGTGCTAGAAGGAATTAACTTTAATACTGTTGTAGACGATCCCAATGATCCTGATGATAATGCTATTGGGTGGTCTCAGCTACCTGGGAGAGGGCTTTTAGGTGTTCCCAGAATTAGTCCCGATAGAGTTTTGCAAAGTGGTGATATTGTTGAATACACGATCTATTTCTTGTCAAATGGTGGCACAGGGGTTAATGGGGTGAATATCTGTGATCTCATTCCAGAAGGGACAACGTTTATCTCTGATAGTTTTAGGCAAGGTAGGGGAATTTTGTTAAATCAAGACGGGACACCCATACCCCAAAGTAATGCAGCGGATCAAGATTCGGGGATATTTTTTCCTCCTCTAAATCCTGTATCAACGCCCTGTGCTGAAGCCAACAATCCCAATGGAGCCGTGGTTTTGGAGTTAGGCGATATTTCTAACACACCTCCAACTAATGTGGGATTAATGCGCTTTCAGGTCAAAATTAATTGAAAATGGGCAACCAATGTAACCTCAAAGGTGTAACAGTTAACTCAGTGGGTAGAAAGCGCCTTGGTGGGGCTTAGCTTAATCGCATTGCCCCACGGGGGAAACTTCCGCAAAGCTTACGTCATAAGCGATGGTGAAAGCCCTCGTGATTTATCCGAGGGATGAAACCGAGCAATGTGTTTAGTTTAGCAACTTTAGTTGCTTTTCTTTCTAATCTTAGGTATAATAATAATATGAGAAACAGAGTTTGTAGGTGATAACTCTGTACAAATAAAAACCTTCTGAAAAATATTAAATGGTGTAATTGGTCTTGCTAGGATGTCAAACGAGCCAAAATTCGTACAATGCCGATTTCTCAGTCGGAATAGCACTTTTGTAAAAAACTTAAAAAACTAAATACTTGATAAGTACCGTAGGGCATACGGAAACTTCCTAATTAATTTAGGTAAAAGCTTGGAGAGCTACCAAAAAAAAGGGGTTCTAGATATTAAGTGATATTCTAGTTGACTTCGGGTAGGACATAATTGTGTAAGACCTAATTAGAGGTGACTCGAAAGGGCGATGATTAGCTCAAGAATCTCCCGCGTTTTAACCGGGAGAGTGTCAATAAAACTTTCTTTTCAGCACAGAAGCTCCAGCACCGAAAGCAAAAATTGTGCCTAAAACAGTAGCGGGTTCGGGAACCGAAGTATTAGAAGTGTCAGAAGTTGTAAGGATAACATTTGCTGCGGGATCTGTATAAGTATACCCTCCTGCCAGCCCTACTGCAGCAGTAAACGTGATTTCCTCAGACTCTCTTCGTAAGCTATACTTAGGGGCGTCAAAAGCGATGCCAAAATCAATGATTAAATCCCAATTTACGGCAGAAGAAAACTCAAAATCTACGTCGGGTTGTAAACCGGGTAGAGTAGGATCTAGACCGGTTAGAGTAGAAGCTGGACTTAAACTTAGGTTTAGCTCATCAACGTTAACACCCCAATCACGTAGGGTGTTGTCCTCATCATAAACTACAAAACCGAAGTATTCAGAAGATTTTGGCAAAATGTCTTTCAGTAGATCGCTAGAATCAACCAAGGTGAAATTACCAGAAAACTCTTGTCTAGTGAGAACTTCTCCTAGGGCGGGAGTGATGGGAACAACAATGCCTATTAAGGAACCGACGAGAGTGACACTAGCTAATTGCTGCCAAGCTTGATTCATAAAAATCCTTCGTTGTGGGAAACCCTGTGTCTTTAGACCAGGGAGGAACACGCGGTAGCGGTTTAAGAAGCATACCCCTTTCGGGGTGGAGGGGTATGGTTGCCCCTCCGGTTTTCACCCATTTCTGGGGTAAAGTTAGCCTCGCCAAGGTTATCGGTCGGTAACTGTCCAAAAAGCACTGTTTCAGTGACCTTAAAACTGTTTAACTTTTCGGTTCTAGAGCAGCAAACTGGCTATCGCATCCGCTGGTAGGTCTTTAACACTTGCCGATAACGTAGTGCGCTTAGCACTTAGGCTGGTAAGCACAGCTTTAACTTATTTGGCTAAAGCTCCGTGTATGCGAGACCGGGGTTGCTTACAAGACCTTCCTACAGTAGATGGTGAATAGATCCTATCACGTTCAACTCAGGTAGAGGCAATTCCTCACCTAAAACGTCTATACATAGTATGGACGAGGTATCCCGCCGCGAAAAATGGATGAAATGCAAACCGAAACGATTTCAGTTATTATTCCCGTTTTAAATGAAGCGAGTACGATTGGTTCGGTCTTAGAGAGGCTTACGGGTACTAATAATGTGGACATTATTGTGGTGGATGGGGGGAGTCGCGATGAAACAGTCACCGTGGCGCGATCGCGAAATGTCCAGGTTATTTCTACCCCACCCGGTCGCGCCTGTCAAATGAATGCCGGTGCAGCGAGGGCGACGGGTGATATTCTCCTATTTCTCCACGCGGATACCCGTTTACCTGCCAATTTTGATTGTTTAGTTCGCCAAGCGCTGCAAGAACCCCAAACTATTGCGGGGGCGTTTGAATTACGCATTGATTCTCAACAGTTGGGTTTGCGCCTCATTGAACGACTGGTGAATTGGCGATCGCGTTTTTTTTCGATGCCTTATGGCGACCAAGCTATATTCTTAAAAGCGACCATCTTTCATAGCATAGGAGGTTTTCCTAATTTGCCAATTATGGAAGATTTTGAATTCATCCGCCGCTTGAAACATCAGGGACGAATTGCCATTGTTCCAGCATTCGTTCTTACATCAGGACGACGGTGGGAACGGTTAGGAATCATCAAAACAACTTTAATTAACCAGCTTATTATTCTAGGGTATTTTTTCGGAGTTTCTCCTGACAAACTGGCGCGATGGTATAGGGGAAAAGGGTAAGGTCTTTGTGCCAATAAGTACCTGGACATAAATTCTGTCCGCTGTAGTCAGAAATGATAACAAGCGTCAAATGTTTACTGCTCCCTAAGCTACACCCTGACCGACCATTGTCAAAGGTTCAGGAACCGTCTGTGTCTCGGTTTCTATTGCTATTTTATAATGAGTAAATATAGGAATTACCAGTCCAGGAGCTTGCCAACCTGTCAAAGTTCCTGTATATACCTCTCCCTCTGGTGATAACAGCACTTCTCCGGCACTATTCAGTGGATTAAGACCATCACTGATCCCTAAATAGAACGTCTCGTTTTCAGCAAAATTGAACCCAACTTCTCCGATTCCTGCTGCTAGTCCTTTGCCCATTGCATCAAATAAAAACATAGACAAAGATGATAAAGATGATACAGATAATAAGGGATTTTGAACAACACGAAATTTAAAAAATGCTTGACGTTCAGATTCAAGTTGGTAGAGATCGATATCTGCCGGACTAAACAAACTGCCCTCAATTGTGTCAATCGTTGGCACTGCGATTGGACCTTGAGCGGATGAAATCAGTTGTCCTGTATCAACATCTTCAATAAAGGTTGATTCTGAGGCGGTGTTGTCTAATCCTCTGGGGAGAGTCTTCCCGCCCATCAACGTCGTTAATAATGATTTAAAATTTATCATCGGCTTTCTCGTCTCAAAGTTTTTTAGACGAATCAAATTAACTTAATTCGTCCGTTTGCCTAACCTTAAAATTATTTTTTTGTTTTTTCAGTTAATTGTATTGATTTTTAAGGAAATTTAATTTAACTTAATTTTTAAATTCAATAATGTTTACATTCAGTCAATTTCGATCACCTATAATCTTACATTTAGAGACGGTAAGGGCGCAAGGACTTGCGCCCAAAATATTCCACAATTTCAGCCGTGTCATGTCCCTATTGGCGTGGCACACCTAATTTGATGGATTAAATTAGGCTTGTAGTAGAGAACCTTAGACATAAATTTCGTTGGGTTCCTTGCGTCAACCCAACCTACAACTTATTCTCCCCTAGAAAATAAAGCGATTTTGTCTTGTCCGCAACCATGCCTGTAAATCGAACTGGGTTAAATTCTTTAGGTAGTCATAAGCGTTATTTCCTGCATAAATTTCCCATCCACCATTCCGACAGGCTTTGATCGCTTGTGGTAAGTTATCATTTCGCACAATCAACAAAACAGGGGTAAAACCTTCATCAATTAATTTCTGTGCATTTTCTCTAAATCCTCGTAGGGTTTTCGCATCGCCAGAACCAATACGGTACTTAGTATCAATCGCATTCAATCCTACTGCCAAATCATAATGGGTATCGTGTGCTTTTTGATATTGCTCGCAGGTTTGCTGACATAAAGTTTCGACCAAACGCTCCCAACATTTTCCTAATTCCCGTCCCCAATACTGCTTATTGGTGGCTTTTATAGCTTGGGTTAAACCAAAGGCGAACATTAAATCATCTTGCTCTGTTGATTCTTCGGGATAAATTTTTTCAGCAAAAGCTTGTTGATATTGATTTAAAATCTGCTCTAGCAAACCATCTAGATCTTCTTGATTCATATTTTGCTTTTTTGCAATACAACAACGGTATCATGCTTAATTGTTCCCGCCCAATTCACATTTCTGGGTAAGTTTAACCGACGATTTTTTAGCAATAAATTAAATTGAAATAGTTTGACAAAGCCAATTTCTTCAGCCATTTCCGTTAAAAGTTTAGCGACTGGAATTTCAACGCCACAAATTTTACTAATATCGCCAATGGCAAAGCAATAATAGCCACCTAAATTAAGATGATTGAAGCAGCTTAAAAAATGCGACTTCATGTCCATAAAGTATTTATAAACAACTCTTGATCGAAGCTTATTTTGTCCTTTACTCGCTTGATATTTCGTCCCGTAGTAAATGTCAGCAATCAAATCATCTAGATAGTAATTTCTAGTTTTCCCCAATTGGCAATGCTCTTTTCTAGGAATTCTTTCAGTTCCAATTTCTTGAGTATATAAATCAAGTCTTTCACGATCATTACTCACTAAACCCAACCAATGTAACTCAAACTTAGACGCCCAAACGTAATCAATTGCATTAATATAAGGCGGCGAAGTAATAACCGCATCACAACGCCAATCACCTGTAAGATTAATGGCTGTTTTTGAATTCAATTCAATGGCATTTTTAAACGAGTTATTCAAGACAAACTGCCATTCCCCAATTGCCTCTAACGCTTTATCAAGATAGTCTTTAAAATACCGATAAACATCTTCGCGAGAACGCTGGGGAATTTCTTTAACATTTGCTCGTTTTGCGGCGAGAATCATGCCATCATTCATATCGGATGTTTTGCGGACTGTTGAAGCAAAAATCAGCCAAAATAAAGGTCGTATCGCTTCCGGAACTTGAAAAATTTGCGCTCGGAGACTTTCTAATCCAGCTTGGACAGGTTTTTGAAACCAAAAATCTTTATTGGAAAAATTAACAGTTTCTAATGGATATTTTATCGCATAAGCATTTTGCAGGATTTGCTCGGCATAGTCTAGAATTTCTGCTATATCATAGATATGGGTTTTCACGCGACAGATCAGGCGACTTAGAGGATGATAATCAAGCCAATAAACTGATGCACCTTGTAATAAAGTTTCAATAATTGTTGTTCCTGAACCCGCAAAAGGTTCTAAAATTTTACATTGTTCTGTACCATACTTGCTGAAAAACCAATGCGGGATTTCCGGAATTGATTTGGCAGGCTGAAAACCAACAGAATGGATTTTGAGAGGTTGTTTTCGTTGTAGCGAAATCAGGGCATCTTGAGGTATATCGATAGGAATTTCGCCTTCAAGATGTAAGTAGGAGGGTTGGGGTATAGTATTGTCGGTTTCAAACAGTGAAAGTTGTTTCATACTAAATCCAGGTTAACTACCCTTATTTTGATAAGCTGTTCGTCATTTAAACCTTATTGTTAATAATTACGAAATCTTTGTAGTGCGACCAATTTTCTCGCTACCCATACTTTAAATGCGTGACAGCTTATCACTTTTGTAGGTCGGGTTTCCGAACGTAAGCGGAATTTTCTCAAAGAGTAATCCAACGCAGGCGGGTTAACCTGTTGGGTTTCGCTTACGCTCTACCCAACCTACTGGAACTACTGGAACTTTTACTCTATCCTAGAGGAACGACATACACCCAATCTTGATAATTTGGATCGCGATTTTCCGTAATTGCCGTAATTTTGTCTCTCAGTTTCTCTGTGATGGGTCGGGTTTTAGGCAACTCATAATTCTCAATCCGTTTAATTGGAGTAATTTTAGCCGCCGTTCCACTTAAAAATGCTTCATCGGCAATAAATAACTCCGATTTATCCACAGGGCGTTCGATTGTGGGGATACCTAAATCCTTTGCCAGCGTCAGGATACTATCTCTGGTGATTCCTTCTAAAATATCTTGGTCATATCCCGGCGTAATCAGTTGTCCATTCCGCACCATAAAGATATTCATCCCCGATGCTTCACAAATTTTTCCCTGAGAATTCATTAATAATGCTTCATCAAACCCGGATTCTACCGCTTCTGTTTTTGCCAGAGATGATGTGATATATGCGCCGCTAATTTTACCTCTCAGGGGCAAACTGTGATCGGCTTGACGATACCAGGAACTAATCCGACAGCTTACCCCTTCTGGGGATAAATAATCACCAAGTTCTAATCCATAGACGAAAAAGTCTTTCTCGATCTTATGCAGTCTGGGGGCAATTCCCAAATCGGATGTATAAATAAAGGGTCGGATATAAAACGAGGTTTTAACTTGGTTTTTCTTGACGAATTCTACAATTATAGTTTTGATTTTATCAGCGGGTAAGTCGTAATGTAAATATTTTGCACTGTCACTTAATCGTTTACAATGGCGGTCTAAGCGAAACAGGAGAATTTGTTCGGAGTTTTGCGGATCAGGAATCCCGCGCAATCCGCCAAACGCGCCTGTGCCATAATGCAGCGCATGGGTAGCAATGGAAATCTTGGCATCATCGAAGGGAAGAAATTGATTTTTAAAGTAAGCGATTGGCAGAAATTTATGCATTTTTAAACTAGACAGTCAGGGCTACTGGAAGGTATGGTGATCGATTGTACTACAGCTCAGTGATTTTGCCAGGGACTAGAACATCGATTTAGAAGTCGGACAAATGAGGGAAAGGGAAGGTGGGTAGAGTTATTAATTCCCTGGGGTGTTCAACCACCCCGCTAAATTCTGTTTTTGAGTCGCTGAGGGATTTTCAATCTGTACAACTTGGTAACGGGTGGGTTGGGATTCGCCTAAGGTAACGGGTAAGGTACAAAGTTCGTCTTGGTGGAACACGGTTACCTGAATCGTGTCACCGGGATGATAATCTTTTAGGCGATCGCATAATTGATCTGCACTGACTCGCCAACCGTCTATTGCTAGTAACTGATCCCCAGCATCTACTCCGGCTATTCCCGCAGGAGAGGTGGCGTTGACAAATTTGACCACCTCTTGCCCATTTTCAGTCTTGACAATTAACCCCAAATAGGGTATTGATTCCTCGTCTTCCACCACCTTGATTTTTAAGCCAAAGGGTTTGAGATATTCATCAAAGGGCAATTCTTCTGTCCCTTCAATGTAGCGATGGAAGAAATCACCCAAATCGGTATCAGCGACAGACTCCAACACCTCTCGCAGTTGTTGGGGAGTAAAGCCAACTTCCTTGACGCCAAACTCTTGCCACATCCGCCGCATCACATCATCCAGGGAGCGCTGATTGCCATGACGCGATCGCACCAGCAGATCCAGTAAGAAGGATACCATTTCTCCTTTGAGATAATAGGAGATCTGACTATTATCACTATTGGCATCCCGGCGATATAACTTAATCCAAGCATCAAAACTGGACTCACTCAGGGGTTGCACCAAACGTCCTGGGAGCAGTTGCATCCGGGTAATTTCTTTACTCAACCCCTCTAAAAAAGTCTTGCTATCGTAAATCTTTGCCCGTAAGGGGAGGACTAAATCATAATAACTGGTTGTCCCTTCACAAAACCACAGGGATGTGGTATAGCTTTCTTGTTCATAGTTAAACCGTTCCAAGACTTTGGGTCGAATCCGCTTAACATTCCACAGGTGAAAGAACTCATGGGCGACTAATTGCATGAAACGATTGTATTTATCTTTCGCCCGGAAACTGAAACGGGGATAATTTAAGGAACAAGAGGTTTTATGTTCTAAACCACCAAAGCCTGTGGACGATAAATGCAGTAAAAACAAATATCGTTCGTAGGGTAATCCCCCATATAACTCGGCTTCTGTCTCGATAATTTTTGTCGTATCCGCAATAATCCGTTGGGGATCAGCATTTCCCTGTCCCCAAATTGCCAGTTGATGGGGTTTACCTAGAACTTCAAAATCGTAAACCTGCTGTGTGCCTATTTCAAAGGGACTATCGACTAAGGTGTCAAAATCACTTGCCTCAAAGGTATTCTCAGCACCATCGACGGCGGGTAAGGGTGTTGTCGTCTGCCAATCCGATTTAGGGGGTACAATCGTCACCTGAATCGGCTGTTGCTCAAAACCAGGGACAAACAGGAATAATGCCGCCCCATTAAAATAGCCGTGGGTTGCATCTAGGTGATTGGTGCGTACTGATAATTCATTGGCAAAGACGCGGTAGCGGACAACGATGTTTGAAGCGTCTGTAGTTTGAATCTGCCAGTGATTTTTACTCTGTTTATCCCAGGGTAAGGGTTGGTTATCTTGGACAGATTCAACCTTGAAATCCTGTAGGTGTTTGGCATATTCCCGCACTAGATAAGACCCTGGAGTCCAAACGGGCATTTTTAAATCTAGCACTGATTCAGACCAACCATTCACCTGTAGCGTCACCTCAAACAGATGAGATTGAGGTTGAGGCATCGCGACGTGATAATGAAAGGTGGGTTTAGTCATTCGTCCTTTGTCATTCGTCATTTGTCATTCGTCATTTGTCAGAGAACGGGGAACCGGGAACGGGGAAAAAGTTTTGACCCTTCACTTGGGAAAGAGGGAACCTAGCGGTAGAGGTATGTAGGGGTGGGTTTCACTTATCCTTTTTTACCTCATCCAGAGGTGGCTAAACCCGCCCCCATCTTCCCCATCTCCCCTATAGTTATCCTAAAGCCGTCCAGCTAGATGGGTTAGTTGTTTGAGATTAATCAGACAAAGTTTTTGGTCTTGGGATTCAACGTTAATCCAGCCTTTACTGTCTAGCTTTTTCATGATTTTGGCTGTATCTTCAACACTGATATCTGTAACATCAGCCAAGTCTTTATAGGGAATGTTATAGATTTCGGTTCCCTTTTCCCCCACTTGACCATAATTCTCTGCTAAGTTGACTAAAGTATTGGCTAACTTAATCGCCGGCGGTTGATGGCGTCGTTGAAAGCGGACATTAGTCTGACGTAGCCGTCTGACCATCAGTTGTAGCATCCTGTGGTGTAACTGGGGATCTTTGAACAGAGTTTGAATGAAGCGCTGGGCAGAGACGCTGAGTAATTTGACCGATGAAAGGGCGACAACATCTGTAGAACGGGGAGATTCATCCAAGATTGCCATCTCGCCAAAAAAATCTCCCCGACCTAAAATGGCTAAAGTAACGGCGTTGTCCCCATATAGGCGTCGAACTTTGACCCAACCGGACATGATAAAGTAAACAGCATTACCCCAGGCATCTTCCATTAAGACGGCTCGCCCTGTGGGATACTCATGTTCGACTCCAACTGACAAAAGCCATTCTAATGTCTCGGGGTTTGCCGTATTAAATAGGGGGAAAAGCTCACTAAAAGCTTTGGTGTGCATGAAAGGTTTATTAAAGTTGGATCATCTAAGATTCCATTACACCACACCAGAACAACAGTCCCCAACTTCCTTGAGTTAGTGGTCTGTGAGCAGGGGTGTAGGAGTGCACAGGGGCAGAGGGTGCCGGGGGGTTAACCGTAAGTTAATTGACCAACAGTGTTTTTATTATCGCAGAGAAACGACGCGATCGCCCTTTTCTAAGTTCTCATAAATCCGCAATACTTCCTGTCTTGCCCAGCGATCGGCGGCTAGAATATCTTCTAGTCCAGGATCAGGGCAGTTGTCGTGGGCGTGGCGATCGCAGGTTTGCTCAATACACCGGGCAATGTCTAAATATTGGATTTTCTCCTCTAAAAACAGTGCCACGGCTTGCTCATTAGCGGCGTTTAATACAGCCGGCATTGAACCTCCAGCCCGCCCTGCGGCGTAGGCTAATTGCATACAGGGATATTTATCATGGTCGGGTTCTTTAAATGTCAATGTCCCCGCCTTGACTAAATCCAAGGGTTCCCAGTCTGTATAGATGCGATGGGGCCAGGATAAGGCATAGAGTAGGGGTAAGCGCATATCGGGCCACCCTAACTGGGCTAAGACGGAGGTATCTTGTAATTCGATTAAGGAGTGAATAATGCTCTGGGGATGGATGACAATATCGATATCGTCATAATCCATACCGAAGAGGAAGTGTGCCTCAATTACCTCTAGCCCCTTATTCATCAAGGTAGCGGAATCGACGGTAATTTTGCGCCCCATCGACCAGTTGGGATGCTTAATCGCATCGGCAACGGTTACCTCCCCTAACCTGTCCACCGACCAATCCCGGAAAGCGCCCCCAGATGCGGTGAGGATAATGCGCCGTAATCCTCCCTCTGGGACTCCCTGAAGGCATTGGAAGATGGCAGAATGTTCCGAGTCAGCCGGAAGCAGTTTAACGCCATGTTTTTCAATCAGGGGATTGACAACGGGTCCACCTGCGATTAGGGTTTCCTTGTTGGCTAAGGCAATATCTTTTCCCGCTTCAATGGCGGCAATGGTGGGTAGCAATCCCGCACAACCGACAATTCCAGTTACTACCGCTTCAGCATCACCATAACGGGCAACTTCTACCACACCCGCTTCTCCCGCCACCAGAATCGGTTGGGGATCAAGGTCTGCGATCGCGGCTTTTAGGTCAGGTAATTTTTCCGCATCACAAATTGCTACGATTTCCGGTCGAAACTGCCGAATCTGGGCAGCTAATAGTTCCACATTGCGCCGGGAAGCCAATCCCACCAACCGAAATTGGTCTGGATGGTGAGTCAGAATCTCTAGGGTTTGGGTGCCAATCGATCCAGTGGAGCCGAGGAGAGTAATTGATTTCACAACAGTTTCTTAAGAATTCGCCGCTCTTTATTACTATAGGATTATTTTGCACATCGTTCATCAGATTTCAGCCCAGAACTCAAGTTCCGCGTCAAAGCTAAAACCCGTTAAAACGGGTTCACCGGAAACCGTAGGGGCGCATGGCGTGCGCCCGATTCAATGGTAAAATCTATTTCACAATTTTAGGTCAGTCCAGTAGATTGGGTTGACGCGAGGAAACCCAACACCATTATTGATTGGCTGGTTACGGTTTTTAGTAGTGCGATCGCGTATGGCGAAGACAGCGCCACTACGAACTCAAGATATTACTTACTCCCCCGTCTCTCTAGCAAACCAGCGCCGGATTAACTCCACTTGGAAGCAGTAGCCGCCACCACTGTCTTCAATGAACTCCCGTTGCAATAGTAAATTAAGGGTAGGATTCAAGCGATCGGGAAACGTGCGGGATAACACCGCCTTACCAATACTCGCCCCTTCCCCCTGTGCTGCCAAAAAACGCAGTATCGCCAATCCCAACTCATCCACTTGATTGCGTTCGATGTCGGCAAAGAAGAAGCTACCACTGCTTAACGCTTCGGGTACGGCGTCTTCCACATCAGCTACAGTTGCTAGTCGGCGAATCGATACCTCTTGCTCATTTTTCAGGGCGACAATCTCAGAGCAAAGTAATTGTACCAAGCAAGGATGACATCGGGTCAGGCAGAGGACTCGCTCAACATCATCCAGCCATTCGTCAAAGGTGGTAAAGGGGTCATCCGTTAAGGCTTCGCGGGTGAGGGTAGGTAAAGTTAAACTAGCTTGCTGTTTAGCTGAATAGGTCATCCCTTTGGCAAGATTATAGAGAAAACCAGCATGGTCACTCGCTGATGTGGGTGCGCCTTGCAAATCCACAAACATGGGGATGATGGAATGGGGGAGGAGGCGTCCCAGGTTATTTAACAGAGAGGTTTTGCCCATACGTCGCTGACCATATAGGAGTAAGGGAGGGCGGCGACGGTCTAAGATTAATTTCTCGATGCGAAGCCCAATGCTAGTGCGTCCGGTGAAGACTTCTTGCTGTTCAGTGAGGGGAATGCCGATGATGTAAGGAGAGTCAATTTCTTGATTGAGTTCAACTGTTTGCGCCAATCCAGCAATATGGTTTGTAACAATTTTGCACCAACTGCTGGCAATCGGGCGGAAGCGTAAGGTATATTTTTCACTGCTGCGGGTTAATTCGCGTAACAAACTGTCCAAACGATCTGCAACAGCAGTGATTGCTAAACGCTGGTTGTAAGCACTTCTTTGATTAAGGGCAGCATTTACGTCTTTACTAATCCGGTCAAAGCTACGGAGAAGGGAGCTGACAGGACTTTCGATTTCGCCTATCGTAAATTGGCGGTGTGCTTTACCAATTTCTTCTACGTTAGTACAGTGTTCTAGATTCCTTGCGTCTAATTCAATCTGTGTTTTCTGAGCCGCCCAGCCTTGGTGAGTGGTACTTAAATAGTTAAGTGCAGCTTGCCCTTCTGCTGGGTTGCGTTCCAAGACTAAAATAAGGTATTTGTCTAGTTCGGGGAGACGTAAACGTTGCCACTCATCCCAAAAGGCTGAATGCAAACGCAGAAAGCAACATTTTCTATCTGGGTGTTTTAGGTCAAGACGGTAAAGTAGTGCATTCCAGAGGATGACAAAGGGATAGGTTACGATAGATCGCCACAAGCTTATAGTGACTCCCACACCCCCCGCCACACCTCTAGCCACGCCAAATGCTACACCTCTAGCCACGCTAAATCCCACGCCTAACACTACGCCAAACGCCATGCTCCCCGCCACGCTCCCCGCCACGCCAAACGCTACACCTCTAGCCACGCCAAACGCTGTGCCTACCGCTATGCCAAACGCCACACCTTCCACGACGCCTACCGCCACGCCCTCCACGACGCCTACCGCTATACCTACTGCCACACCAAACAGCACGTCTACCACCACGCTCCCCGCTACGCCAAACGCCATGCCTTCCGCCATGCCTTCTGCCACGCCAAACGCCACGCGAGGGACAACTTCATTCAATGACTCCCCCAAAGCTAACAACACTAAACCCAGAATTAAATTGGCAAGTATCGGTAGAATGATGTAGCCCTGAAACAGAAGCTTCCCCAATTTTTTATTTCCCCACCGTAACGAATTTATTCGGTTATTGTGGAAGTCAAAGGCAGGGTCAATTCGTTTTAGATGATTCCGAAACGCTGAGGGATGAAAGAACAGCCAAAAGAATAGTTGCAAACTCCCCAGAATCAAGTTCGGGTGCTGCTCAGGTGAATCGGTATAGGCGTTGCGTGGAACCGAGGGTGAAGACATCTCAATTTAAGCTTAAAACGTGACTCTGTGAATCCTAATATAAATTCGCGATAACGAGTTACAATTGCTGCTCCAACTGTAACTCACACTGTTGAAAAACATAATTAACCGCTGCAAGAAATTATGCTAATTCCTAAACCTTGTTCCTGGTAGTCTTGTATCCACTTTCGATGTTGCTGAGTTAATCGCTGATTGTCGTCAACCCACCAAATCCAGATATGGGTATCCAGTATTATCATTGCAGAACTTCCCAATCTTCAACAGGTATAGCTGAATCAAAGGGATCATCATAGCGAATAACTTTACCGCGTAGAGAAGCAGGATTTGAATTTAGAGATGTAAGATGACGTTCTAGAATAATGATTTCAACGGCTTCTCCAGCTTTAAAGGGTAAATTATTGAGCGTCAATGTTCCAGTTTCAGTTAATTTGGCTTCTATCCGATGTACTTTCATGTTTGTTTGTCTCTTCCTGAATGTTGCTTATCTTGATTTGTGGAAAACGTAGCTTATCCGCTAGAGTAGTTGGGTTTACTGGCGTTTTTCCAACCTAATTTAATAGTAGTGTAAGTATCTGGCTCACTTGTATAAAAATCTTGCTGATTAGTATAAACATTAACTAGCCTTGATATCGTGGTTCCCAAGTAGATGGGGTAAACCCGACTGTAGGGGCACCATCCTTGCGCCCTCGGCGGCGACAGTTCAATTGATATGGAATTGGTGGGCAATGCCCACCCTACCACTGGGGGAGATGAGGTTGTAGAGACGTTCCGGTGGAACGTCTGGGCGGGTTTAGTCACATCTGGGTGCAACTGAAAATAGAGTAGTAAAACCCGCCCCTACACAGGCGCTGGGTTCTCTAAAAATTCGTAAAGGGTTCTATCTGTCTTAACCCCTCCTCCCGCCAATCATCCCCCGTTTCCCCCTCTTCCAAACTAAACAAACGTTCGCGACAAAGAATTTGCAGCAGCAGGGGTAAACATTGACTTTTCTCCAAAATCCAGGCTATATCCTCAACCGGAAACGGAATCGGTGAACTGTCAATCAATTCCCGCGCCTCCACCTCCGTTAATGCGCCCAGATAGGCGGTATAACCAAAGATATTGAAAAAGGGAGAACTATGTCCCGTATGAGACACCAAATCCAGGGGAGATTCCGGTGTGGCTAAAATAAAAGCCAAATTTCCCCCTGTCTGATTCGTGGCTAAAGAACGTAAACTTTCCCAAAACCCATCATCTAACTCTGGACAACGCTGCAATCCCACGCCAATTTCATCCAATAAAATAACGGTGGGTGAATGCAAATGGCTACTCACCACATCCATAAAATAATCCAGGTGACAAGGATTCGGCACTTTCATATTCATGCCTTCTAGAATATAACCCAGCAATTTCTCTTGGCTTGCCATCCGGGTATCCTGAAAATCCACGAATATCCAGCAGTAGCGTTCGGGATGGGGTAAACAGTCCGATTTTTGACCGGGACGTAATTCCTCTGGTGGCGTCGTGGTAATGGTTTTCAAGTATTGCAACAGAGAGGTTTTGCCGATGCGCCGCTTCCCGATAATCGCTGCATTTTGCAGGGGATGGCGTTTGAGTAAATTGAACAGGCGCTTGAGTTCCCGCTTGCGCCCAAAAAAGTAGCGGGGATGGGTGATGGGTGTCCCGGTGATGAAGGGTGAAGACTCCTCCAGGGTTGGGTTTGAGTCATTGGGAGAGGGCGGATTGTCTGACTCATCTAAATAAATATCTCGCCAGTTTAACCCCAATGCTTCGCACAGTTCGACAAAATACTCAAAATCAACGGGTTCGCCATTGAGGAATTTTTTCACCGTGGATAACGATGGGGTAACGTGTTCAGCAAACTTCTTTTGGCTGGGGTAGCCATTGCGCCGAAGTGCTGATTTGACAAGGTTTCTGTAGTCTGGGGCAACTTTAAGCGATCGCGCCATTATTCATAATCAGCGAAAAGTCAATTCAGGTTAACTCCAAGTTATCCACAAGTCAGCCATCTCTGCCAAATTTCTCAACCCGCTACTTACCTAGCGTTCTCTAGTTGAATAGGATGAAGATTTCAATCTGATTCAATGAAACGATTTGAAGACCTTAAAACTATCCTTGAGATTATTGTAATCTTAGCGGCGCTGGCTGAATACCCCCTGCTGCTAGTTACGGCGGTTGTCGTTGTCTGGATTTTTGTGCTAATCAATAATGAGAATAAAAATTAAAATTACCCTCAGAAGGAACACTATAGGACTTAGGCTTTCTTGGTGTCTACATCACTATCCATCCGTGTCAATTGAAGCCACAACCCTTACCCATCCTCGTTCAGCGGCTGGAGCCGCTTGTTAAGGGAGGCAGAGCCTGCCTGGGGGCATTCCCCTGAAGGGGCGGGTAAGGGACGTAAAGGATAAGCAGGGTGTGGGGATAAGGGGTTAGGGTGTCGGGAAGATAAACGATTAGATGGGATGTTTTCTGGGTCGGTTCTGGCGGTTCGGTATCAAAAATAAATGTAGGACTTAAGCACACACGCCATTTAGGGTAGGGGCACGATATTATCGTGCCCCTACAGGTAGCTCCCTCGGAACCCGACGCTATTGGGCGATGGACAAGAATATGGTCTAATCTGGGTTTGGTAATTTGTGAAATATGTTGAGGAGAGAAACTTGGAGCGGACATTTCTAATGATTAAGCCAGATGGCGTCCAGCGTAATCTGGTGGGTGAAATTATCCAACGGTTTGAGACTAAAGGCTTTACCCTGGTGGGACTTAAGCTGATGAGTGTTAGCCGCGAATTGGCAGAACAACATTATGCGGTTCACAAAGACAAGGGGTTTTTTGCTGGACTCATCGAATTCATTACCTCTGGTCCTGTTGTGGCAATGGTTTGGGAAGGCAATGGTATTATTGCCTCTGCCCGGAAAATCATTGGTGCAACCAATCCCCTCAACGCTGAACCTGGAACGATTCGTGGTGATTTTGGCGTCACTGTTGGTCGCAACCTGATCCACGGTTCGGATGCGTTAGAAACCGCCCAACAGGAAATTAAGCTCTGGTTTAAGGATGAGGAACTGGTAAGCTGGCAACCAACCATCAACCCTTGGATCTACGAATAAGGATGCTAGACGACTGTAGGGGTTTGGTTACCAAACCCCTACGGCGTGGTGAGGATGTCAAACACGAATACCCAAAGCGTTAACAGAACAAACACCCCAGACGCGGCTGGTAGTCTGGGGATTTTCATGATTGACTCAAGCAACTAAAGCTGGACGCTGATGAATCCCATGAGTTGTCGCTTCTAACCGGGTAGCTAACGCAATCAGCGTGGCTTCGGCTGCGGGGCGTCCCACAAGCTGAACCCCCACAGGCAAACCCTTTGAGTCAAATCCGGTGGGAATTGCGATCGCGGGTAGTCCACTTGCATTAAACGGAGGACAGGGCGCAATCCAACGAATAATATTTTGCAACGTTTCCTCTGGACTTAAATCCGCCCACTCACCCACACGAATCGTTGGCTGCATATAAACCGGAAGCACTAGCACCTGAAACTTCTCAAAAAAACCGACAATCTGTCGCGATATCATCTGCATTTGGGCAACGGCTTGCAAATACTCCCCAGCCGAACCGGATTGGGCAGCAATCCACTGGTTCATCGGACTCAACGCCGCCACGGGAATTCCTGTAGCCGTTACCCCCGCTTGCCACACCTTTTGAAAAGGTTCCACTAAACCACTAAAATCGGGACAACCAGGTTCTACCTCATGTCCCATATCTTCCAATCGCCGCACCGTTTCATGCACCGCCTGCTGACAAACCTCTGCGGCATCCCCTAGAGGGGGTATCGCTGTAGAAAAGGCAATTCTCAACTGACCTAGGGGTTGACGAGTGGCTTCCAGAAACGATACCTCCGGATCAGGTAACCAATAGGGATCACCCGGAATATAGCCCGACATCACATCCAGCAACGCCGCCGCATCTGCAACCGTGCGGGCTAAAGCACCATTACTGGCAATTCCACTTTGGCGATCGCCTACAGGGGCAAAGGATACTCGACCCCGTGAGGGTTTAATCCCCACCACGCCGCAGCAGGAGGCAGGTCCGCGAACTGAACCGCCCCCATCAGAACCCTGAGCGATCGCGCATAATCCGGCGGCGACAGCAGCGGCTGCACCCCCACTTGATCCGCCTGGAGTGTACTCTAAATTCCAGGGATTACGGGCTGGGGGAAATCCTGGGGGTTCGGTATAGGGAAGAGAACCGACTTCTGAGGTGGCGGTTTTGCCTAAAATAATGAATCCGGCTTGTTTAATCCGGGTGACGACTCCATCATCATAAGGTGCTATTTTATCTTTGAGAATTGGTGTGCCGTAGCTACAGGGCAACCCCTGCACAGAAGTGAGGTCTTTGATAGAAATGGGTACGCCAAAAAAGGGGGGCAGTTCAGCGCTATCTCTTATCTGTGTCAACTGTTCAGTTTTGGCTTTGGCATCTGCTAGCGCCATCTCAGTGGCGACACTAAAATAACTGCCTAGTTGAGGATTAAACTTTTGAATGCGTGCTAAATAAAGTTCGACTAATTCTAAGGGGGATAGTTGACCTTGGCGAATTAATTGCGCTTGTTCTAAGGCGGATGTGAATGCTAAATCTTTGTTTGTCATTTTTCAGGGAACTCTTAACAGGGAACTCTTAACAGGGGATAGAGAATTCTCATTCATAATTGATAATTCATACGTCCTTTGTCATTCGTCATTTGTCAAATAACTCAAAACTTAGTCGGGGCGGGTTTAGTTGCACCTGGGTAAGGTCAGAAACGATAGTAGTGAAAAGAGCCCCTACACAACATTCACAATTACAATAATAGGCAATTGAGCCAATGACGCAGGGGTTTGGGTTGGTTGGGTTCTTGATAGTTATTGGGTAATAGTTTGATCAGCGCTTCTTGTAAAGTCTCCATTGCCTTCTGGACTTCTCCAGGTTTTGGTCGTTGGGATTGGGGAAAGTTCAAGGGTTCGCCAAATCGAAGAGTTAATGGCTTGCGAAAATAAAGGTCATGGGTGCCAATCAACGCTACGGGTACAATGGGTACGCCAGCCCGCAAAGCGTACATCATACCGCCTCGCGCTAAGGGTAATTGCAATTCACCTTCAACCTCACCCAGTCTCCCCTCTGGAAAGATTAAAATGCCATCCCCACGGGCAAAAATTGCCTGAACCGCCCGTTCTACCTGTCGCATTGTACCCAGTCCGGAGTTACTTGGCACATCCTCTTCAATCGCGGAGGCTAAGTCGGCTAAATCTTCACGCCCTGATTGGGCGGCTTCGATAACTGCTTTTTCTTCTTTCCAGCGCCGTTCTAGGGGAATTACACCCCCAGCCCAACCCAAAATCCGGCGTTTCCACCAATTGTTATAGAGAGTACGAGCATCAGCCGGAGTATAGTAGTAGGGACGTCCTGGAACTTCGGCGAGAATCAGTAATGGATCAATGTGATTGAGATGGTTCGCGGCGAGTAGTGCGGGTTGAGTGGGGATATGTTCCGGATTTTCTATTCCCACGGGGAACAGAAGATGAATGAATGATCGCAGGATGAAACGCCTTACCCTTGGGCTGACTCGCTGATCACAATCCCCTTTTGCGATCGCCTCAAGATTATTCCTAGCATTTTCGACAGCATAACGCACTCTGCGATCGCGGGCAGCACTCAATCCTTCCTTCACCCGTTGAATCATTGCAGGTGTCAGGGGTGGCGGTTGGATTTGTTGGGTTTGCTGATTCTCTACAGGGGGACTCATAAGTAATTCGGGAAACAGGGGAAACCAAGGTAGCCAAGAGAGACTTCATCATTCATCTTTGATAACGTCTTTCCGGGATAGGAGATGCAATAGCCCAGTTTTTCCTTTGTCACCCTCTTCACTCCGTTGCTTCAGTTACACAATCCTGAACGGCTTGGATTCGCAGCGGTTCAAGTCACAACAGTAGCATAGACAGTTAAAAAACTGGCATACTATTACATACCCGTTTTTTAGCTCGTTATAGGAGGTTCAGCTCCTACACCATCCTCAGTCAGCCCATCTAATGTAGTGGCGTGACACATCTAATTGGATGGATTAGAACTGTAGAGTAGCACGCCCCGTGCGCCCGATGTAACCGTAAAATCGATTCCACCATTTTAGCTGTGTCCATCCAGTCGGATGGGTTAGACAACAGCTACAAAAGAAGCCAAACATTGAGCAATGGTACATTAGACCAAAAAAATTAACGTTTTTTCCCCATGAAATCTACACAACTCTCCAAGCTATTTCCGCCAATAATCCCAATTTAAAATGGAGAGATTACCAGGGGCAAAAACAAGTATTAATGGTTACCTGGACATCCTGGAATGGCTATGATACTCAAATTGGCTTACCGATGGAATTAAGCCGAGAAACTTGGGTAACGTCGGTTCCTGAACTGCAAACCTTTGCCCGAACCTTAAACCTTGACTCAGAAAGCCTCGCCTTACGCCTAGAACAATACCTCGGTTTACCACCTCACAATGGCAAAACCAAATTTGTGGAAATGTGGGTGAATGTCTCTGATCTATTTCGTCCTTGTCCCGATGCAGAAACCAACGATACTCGCTGTGAGGTGAAATTTCCTGAGACTGTTGATCTGCAACATCAGGATTGGATCAATAATTTACAGTTAGCCTCTTATGAGACTAATGGTTATCCTTGGACACGATTAGGTTATAGCTATGACTGGGGAAGTCTTGAGGGTGAAATTGGTGCCAGTGAATTTGTCGTCAGAAAAGGCGCAAACATTACTATTGAATCTGTGAAAAACACTGTAGACTACTGCAAAGCTTAGGGATACCTGGAAGTAACCTAAATTACCAGGGGAGCTTCTCAGTTGCCAAAAGAAGCTCCCCAAGCTTTTATTTGCATTAATTCTCTGGAGAATCCTCATCTGTAGGAGGTTTAATGTCAACATCAGGCGCTGTAATCGTCTTTTCTTCTTGGGTAACTTCAACTTCAGGAACAGTAATGGTTTTTTCCTGAGTTCCTACATCAACTTCCGGACCCTCAACTTCATATTCGGGCACCTTCCCCGGATCTACGTTAACATCAACCTCCGGGGCTTCCCCTGCTTGCTCTTTTTCCACGCGACAACCTGTTGAAACAACAAGCAGTAAAGCCAGAGGAAGTAAGAGAACAGATCGTTTTAGAAAAAACATAATTTTTTTATAGAATACATTATCCCGTTGCTAGGGTATTTACATGAGGTAATAACTCTTAGAAGCGAGACCTCCTAATTATATGCAATATAGTCAAATTAAGCTTATATCTTTAGGATGAAATTATTCTGGCAATCGCCGTATTGATTGGTGCGATCGCGGGATTGTTAAAAGCTGTAGTTCCCTAAAATACAGGATGTGGGCAATTCATGAATTGCCCCTACTGGCGTGGCACACCGACTTGGGGAATGAAAATTGTAGGGGCGCACCGACGTGCGCCCTTTTACCGCACCGACGTGCGCCCGATTTAATCGTCAAATCTATCCCACAATTTTAGCTGTGCCACGCCCCTACTCAACCTTACACAAACCGATGCATAAACTCATAAGTCAAATCGACTCGTCCTTTACGTAACATCGCGGGGTCGAATCGTTCTGTGGTATTACAAGTCATTAATACCACTAATTTTTGCTGCGCTTTAATCCCGGTTTCATCAATCACACTTTGATATAACGTTCCATCCAGCAAACTGAGAATATGCTCCGTTTTATTATTCCATTGCGCCACTTCACTGGCTCTATTTTTGGCTAAGTTATCCGCTTCATTAATAATTAGGGCAACTCGTTCTAAATAACTCGGCGGCACAAAATTTTCTACGGCATCGTGATCCAGAATGAAAATAGTATACCCCAACGGAACCAGAATTTCCTTTGCCACTGCTTGTGTCCATACCGTTTTCCCGGTTCCCGGTTCACCATGCACCACAATCGCTAATTGATTTTGATCTAGAATTGCCTGCTGAACTGTATCCGTAAAGCGTTGAATATCACTGGGAAAATCTCTAATCTGAAACTGACTGTAAACCTGTCCCACTCGACTTTGATAGCCACTCAGCATCACCGCTACATTATACGTAGCTTTATTCACCAAAGGTCGAATATCATCAGCCATTAAACAGTAGCAGCGCCGTCCTTGACCCTGGTTATTAATTTGTAACCAAATTTCTGGATTAGACCAGTAGCCATAGACTGTGCCGAAAACCTCTAAGCGTTCCCAGTTGACAAACTTTTCTATGGGATAATAAAAGCGGCGATCCATGTAATCTTGAGTAATTAAATCGGGATTGCCCAGAATATTCAAAACTTTAAATAAGGTGACTTCTTGCAGTCGATTCAGAACATACTCAATGGGAATATTCTCGCGGGTGACTGTTTGGGTGACGGGCGTATTGACGAATATCGTTTCTCTCTGAGAATGATTGGGGGCTGGCGGGTCAGGGGTAATGTACTCCCACAACTCATCCCACTCATAACGCATATTTTCGGAAAATAAGCTCAAAACATTTGCAAAAATATTATAGTGATTTCGCCCTAATGTATCAGCAATATCACTGGTAAAATCCAAGGTTTTTTGCAATAACTCTGAGGTGTCATTTTGAAGTAAATGTAAAATAAAATCCAAATCAAACTGCCGAGATAAAGGACGCCAACCCGCTCCCAATAAACCCTTAGCTTGCCGATCGTTCTGATGAGAATTTTCTTTAGACCAAACCTGTTCTGAATTCATCACTATTTTTTCCTGCTGAGTTTGAGACTCCTGGCGGATTAGAATTGCTGTAGATATTCAGGGGGAACAAAATCTACCAACCACACCCCATTGTCGGAACAGTAGAATGTATGACCCTTCTCGGACATCGCTTTAGCATCGATAACCAAGACTACCGGACGACCATGACGCTGTCCTACTTTTTTTGCCGTTGCGATATCCTGGGATAAGTGGACGTGATGCCGGGACATTTTACATAAGCCTTGACGCTGAATCGATTCAACAGTTTGGTGACCTGTTCCGTGGTAAAGTACTTCTGGTGGAATGGTTGGTTCTAACTGTAAATCCACTGAGATACTATGCCCTTGATTGGCGCGAATCCGTGTTTGTGTCCCATCAAAGGAAAAGCGTTGTTTATCATTTTGGGCAACGACTTCTTTAAGTTCATTGAGAGTAAGAGGAAAGGAATACTGTTTACAGGCGGATAGCAGTTGATCAACTTTGACCCAACCCCCTGGTTCTAAGGTTAACCCAATCCGTTCGGGTTGATGCCGCAGATGTTTGCTGAGATATTTGCTAATTTTAACCAGGCGGGTAGAGTTCATGGTTGATTGATTCAATAGCTTTTAATTATGGTTTAGCTAACCATAAATAATGGTTGGGTAACCTTGTCTTAAGTCTGAGTCGGATCAATGGGTTTATACTCAGGGGTGAGGATTATGTGAACTTGTATTATATAATACTACAATTGATAAAAATTGTCTACCTGTAAACTATTCTGTCGCGATTGAATCAGTTCTCGCGCCGAGAACCCTACTGGTAACTCGTTGGGCATTGTTTGGGGTTGCATGGCTTTGCCAACAGGATCATACTTTTGAGGATTCCTTGGTGAGAGAGAATTGGGGACGAGGGATGCCTGTTTCTATAGCTGAGGGAGTGTAATTAACGCCATTTGCTAAGGGATGAGTTGCTAGGGAGGTAAGATTCATACTTGGGATATAGATACTCCGCGATCGCACGATAGTCACGATAGTCACGGTAGTGTAGTGTAAAGATGTTTTTTTCCGGGTGAGTTGATACAATTAACCAGGCGTAGGATGATTCTATGGCAAATCCATCAACCTCTAGCTATGGTGTAGTCTTGGTAACGGCAACGTCAAAAGAAGAAGCAGACGCGATCGCTTCATCCTTGGTGGAAGCGCGAATGGCAGCTTGTGTCAGTATTACGCCCGTGCGATCGATTTATACCTGGGATGGAAAGGTGAATCGTGATCAAGAGTGGCAATTGGTGATTAAAACAGATTTATCTCTATTTGACCAGTTAGCTGCCAAAATTCAGGAGTTGCATAGTTACGAGGTTCCCGAAATTATTGCCCTGCCGATTATTGCTGGATCTGAGGCTTATTTACAGTGGATTTCAGAAAATGTATCTGTTCGATGAGAGATACAAGCCTTTTGATTGTTGAAGGTTGTAGGGGCGGGTTTTACAACTATCGTTTCTTTTTGACCCAGATTTGACTAAACCCGCCCCTACCACTGGGCTAGTTTAGGGACTTTCGTTTTGCCATTGATGATAACGTTGAATCAAAACCCGCCCTGACCTAATTTTAAATGTATGTATAGGGATGAGGGATAAGTAATGTCTTGATGTCCTTTGTCCTCAGATGTGGGATAATGATACTTTTGAGGAAGTCGCCAATTTTTTCAAGTTGTACACCGTCACATTTCACTCTGTTTAATGTCTACTTATGACCTCTCACAGCGTATCCAATCCTTCTGGAAATTTCTGATCAAACTACTAACCCGCCACTGGCGTTCTCTGGTTTTATTATTTCTGGCTGTCTATGTCCCCGTGCAAATCTTCGGAGAATTAGCTGAGGAGATTTGGGAAAAGGAAGGGGGTTTTCCCTGGGATGTGCCAATTTTATTAGCGATTCGTAGTACAACCTCACCCCAACTCGATGGGTTTGTGATAACCCTGACGAACTTGGGTGCCTATTGGGGGGTATTGCCCTTATCTGTGGCGATAGTACTCCTATTGGCATTCCGACGCCAGTGGCGATTCCTCACCTATGCGCTGATAACTTTATTAGGCAGTGTTATTATTAATCGTGCTGCTAAGTTAACTTTCCAGCGAGTACGCCCGAGTTTGTGGGAATCCCCTGCGCCAGAGCCTGATTATGCGTTTCCCAGTGGACACGCGATGGGAAGCATGACGTTTGCGATTGTATTAATTATTTTGACCTGGAATACCCGTTGGCGTTGGCTGACGGTTATTGGGGGTCTCATGTTTGCGATCGCGATCGGTTGGACTCGGATGTATTTAGGGGTTCACTACCCCAGTGATATTATTGCAGGTTGGATGGCATCCATTGCTTGGGCGGTTGGCGTCTGTTTGGTGATTAGACCCCACAGGAGTCAGCGACGACTGGAGAAAGAGGAAGAAGCAGCGACAGAAACGTCATAGGTAAGTGTTGTGGGGGGGGAGGAAGCAGGGGGAGCCGGGGGAGCCGGGGGAGTAGGGGAAGCCGGGGGAGCAGGGGAAGCCGGGGGAGCTTCAGCTTAATATACCGTAGGGTGGGCACTGCCCACCAGCCCAAATTTCAGTACCATTCAACTTAATTTGTTTTCTTTTTGGTAATCCACCACGTTGCTAATCCAGCGAGTAGGGCGGCTAAAACACTCCAGAAGAATGTGGAAATAACGGGGTGAGGTTTGTTAGTTGAAAAAGGCGGTAAGAGGGGCTTGTCAATATGATTAAAGCTGGACGCCACCAGTCCGCCTGTCCCTAACCCAATACCCAAAACTTGGATGGTTCGTTCTAGGCGATAATCGCGGTCTTTCTCTTCTTGTTGGCGGGTTTTATCTTGGTCTTCCCTTATGCGATCGCGTTGGGCTTGGTCGATTTCAACAATACCCCGAATTGAGGAGATGGCTTTCTCTAGTAAGTTTGCACCGGGGACAAAATAGCCTAAGTCTCCTTGAATCTGTTCTTGAAAGACTTGACAATTTTCCCGATAAAAGCTAGCCAAAAAACTGATATCTTTATCTTTGTCTAAGGTGAACTTATTCAGAATAAGTTGCAATTTAGTCTTATAATTATCTGCATTAATCGCAATACTGTTCCGGCGAGACTCTAAATCGCGTAACAAGTCAGAATATTCAACCGTTTGCTTCGCCATTTCTTTCAACTGACCCTTGAGATACTTTAAACTATCTTCACTCAGCGTATCGGTAGTTTGGGGGAGTTGGTTGAAGGTTTGACGAATCAGGTGTTGAATGTGTTTGTAGGCTTGATACGCATCGGTATACGTGTCTCGGCTATGGCGAAATTCAGTGATAACTTTATTTCTATAGAAAAATAAATCGAGTAATAACTGGTAGCCTTCTTGGAATTTAGTATCCGTTACCGGGTCAGAAAATAACCAGACTAAAATATGGCGATATGTATCAGGCGTGCTGATTAAACCATACTCAAAAATAGGACTACCAAACAATTGTCCTTTCCGGTAAAGTTCCGGGCGTTTGTGCGGGTCATAGACAAATTCTCGGATGCATTCATTCGCCAAGTCTTCTAGGAATTTATCGCCCTGGCGTTTTTGGTTATCGCTTAGCAAAGCGGTAAGAATTACTGTTTGTCCAAAATAACTTTGGATGGTATCGGGGAGAAAACAGCAATCGGGATTTAACGCCTCTAAAACTGAGGAATCGACGGGCTGTACTTTATGACCATTGTTCAGCGGTGGGTCAGGACAGCCGAGATTTAATCCTAAGCCGTAGCTATCATAGAGTTGCAGTGGATAGGCAAAGCCTTCCAGTTTTAAATTGTTGTTTTTATAGGGAATTTCGGTGTGGATTGGCAAGAAAAAATCATTGGCTTTTGCGCCATCGAGTAAATCAAACCGATCATTATAAGGTCGGGGCGGATGCAGGTTGAGTTGTTCCTTGATATGGAATTTGGCAAAAATATCATGACATTTATCCCACAACAAGTCCGGGTCTTTTATCGACACATTGCCATCAACATCCGGTGTCTTGAACAGGTGGAATGCAAACAGGTAAACTTTCGGGGCATAGAGTTTAGTCGTCATTCGATACCGTTTGATTAGAATTGGGGGCGGGGGGTTGTGGGTTGGCGGCTTTCTGTTTCACGGTTTCCCGGATAACTGAGATATTCTTTTTAATTCCTTCTTCGTCAGCCCGGTTAGCTTTTTGCGGTGTCCAGCGCACAGCCACCATTCGTAAGGTTTCGCCCAAGGGCTGATGGGCGGCGCACCAGTCAACAATTGCATCAGCAACGGGGTTAAATTCATCATCACTGAATTGATCCAGAGTTTGCCCTAATTGGGGTAAGTCTTGCCAAGCTTGGCGGTCAAAATTGTTGGCTTCTTCCAGTAATTCGCGAAATCCGAGGATAATTTGGGCGTAGTTCATCAGAGTCTTGTCCTAAAATAAAACAGCAGTTTCTATTGTCCAATGGCACAGAATGCAGCCCAATAGGCAGGCTGAGAAAAGGGTTGTTCGTTCAATGATAACGTTAATTCACGTTCCACTTCTCGCTGACGTTCTGGGCTTAAATTGAGCGGTTTTAACCAGTCTCGCAATTTTTCCTTGGTCACATCCCGCAGCCAACATTGGGCAGTTTTCAGGGCTTTGGCGACGGATATTGGTGTTAGCGATAGTTCAGACAGGTTTTGACTCTGCCCCACCAGATTACGGTAAAATTCAATCATCAAAAATGCTGTTGCCACGTCGCAGACTGTCCATTGACTCCCGACAATACTGGGACTTCCCGCCACCAGGAAACCACTGGGTAAGCTGATATATTCATCACTGAGGCTTTTCGGGTCAGTTAAACTGGTTTCGCAGGCGGAGAGGGTGACGAGACGACAGGGACGTAAATCGAGGGCGAAAATCTCTTCTAGCAGCAAGCATTTTTCTAAGTCAATCTGGTGTTTGTCGGGGGATTGGATATAGCGCGTTTCATCGGCTTCGGGTATTTCGGATAGAGTCGCACCAGATAACACCAAGGCAGAACGCAGGGGTGATTCAAAGTTAAAATAACCGTGACCGGAAAAATGGATAAAATTCGCTAAGCGTAACTGGTTTTGAGTTGTGGCTTGAGTCCAGACATCTTTGGTGGCGCGTTGACTGGGTAGGATATGGACGGGGTGGAAATATCTGCTAATCGCTTCTACTTCCACATCGGCGAAGTTTAAGTCTTCCGTCGGGTTTTGCATGGCAAACAGATGCTTTGATGCGGTTCTCTGGGAAAACTGGGGTTCTTGACAGCGTTTTTGGCTAAGTTGTAGGAGTTGGCAACTGGGTGCATAGCGCACACCGTCAGGGAATTGATCTAGGAGAACGGAGGTAGTATTTCCTGTATCCTGTCGGTTGTCAACTGAAGAGGATAAAACAGGCAAAGCATGGAGGGGGAATAGGTGCAGGTAGCGATGGGGAATCAGAATCAGTTGCTGACAGTCTTTGGGGATTGGGGATTGAGTCAGAATGTCGTCAAGATGCAGAATCTGGGAAAGTGTTTCTAGGCGAGAGGAAAGACAATCGCGCCATTGACGATTATGGTATTGATAGTCGTGAAGATAGTCCTGCTGCCATTGGTTTAACTGGGTTAGGTCGTCGGGTTGAAATTGCCAGACGTAGGGCTCTTGGTTGTGGGTGATGACAAAGGCGAAGAATCGTTCCTTGGTAATATACCACTCAATGATTGCCGTTTTCTCATCTAACAGGTGAATAATCTCCTCAAAACGGATGGGTTGAACCGCTTGGGTGAGGGCGTAGGCGGGGTCAGCTTCCAGGATTTCATCGAGAATCTGATCGAATTTTGCTTGTAATTCCTCCAACTCCTGGCGCAATCGCTGGGCATACAGTTGATTGGGGTTACTATTTTCATGTCCCTCAGTGGCGGACGTTTTTAAACCTCTCTCCAAACCTCTCTCCTGCGAGGAGAGAGGCTTTGAATTCTCTTGTGACGAAAAAGCTTCCCCCTGCAGAAAAAGCGAAGCATCCTCTGGTCTCTCCCTGGCTTCCCCCATGGAACCAAAAGCGAAGCATCCTTTAGTCTCCCCCGTGCAAAAAGAGCGAAGCATCCGCTGTCCTCCCCCCTCCTCGTAGGGGGGAACGAGGGGGGTAGGGGGGACGGAAGGGGGATCTATAAGGGAGGTGGGAGGGGAATCTATAAGGGAGGTGGGAGGGGAATCTAAAGCAGGCTGGGGGGTTGGGTTGGCAGTCTCGTCAATGGCTTCTTCCTCCCAGAGTTCATCACTGAATCTAGACTGCATCGGGTTGGCTTTCAATCCCGCCTCTTCCCCCAAATTATCCAGTTGTTTGTGTTTATCCGTAATTTGGGCTTTCAGGCGTTCGATGCGCTGGCGAATCTTTCGGTCAAGTTGATCGCCTTTGGGATGGAGGGTACTCTCAGCATCCGCAAAGAGTTGGACAAGGTTGCGGGCTTTGCTGCGCTCGACGTATTCTAATGCTAATTTGGGTTGATGATTATTTAGGCAAGCTTGCACGATTTGGGTATAGACATCAATCGCCTCGGTTAAAATTTCTTGTCGTCGTTGGTTGGTACTTGCCCAACTACAGCTAATTTCTACCGCTTCAATCGCGGCGGCATAACCCTCAATCGCGGTTTGCCATTTTTCGGCATTAAAGGCAGTATTACCCAAATCTCGTCCAGCTTTCAGGCATTTAACAGGAAAGGCGGCGGGTTGGAAAATTTCTAGCGATGAGCGGAAATAGCTAATCGCGGCGTCAATTTCTCCCAAGTCGCTGTAGGCAGTCCCTAGATTGTATTGAGTAATTGCCCAATCTTCCGGAAACGCCTCACGAGTCCAAACTTTCAATGCAGCTTGTAAATGAGGTATCGCTAGTTCACTCTGTCCGGCGTCGCGGTAAGCATAACCTAGATTATTTTGGATATTTGCCCACTTTTCCGGAAACGCCTCGCGGGTGTGAATTTCTAAGGCGTTTTGGTAAGCTGCGATCGCCTCAGTAAATTGCTTGGTGTCTCCGTAGACATTACCCAGATTCGTTTGGGTCATTGCCCATTTTTCCGGAAACGCCTCACTGGAGAGGACTTCTAAGGCATTTTGGCAAGCTGCGATCGCTTCAGCAAACTGCTTGGTGTCTCCGTAAACATTACCCAGATTCGTTTGGGTCAATGCCCAATCTTCCGGAAACGCCTCGCGGGTGCAAACTTGCAATGCCGCCTCATAGCAGGATATCGCCACCTTGAGATTTTCTGCGCGATCGCCCCGTATCCGAGTCCCATAGCAACTACCCAGACTATTTTGGAGTGTCGCCCACTGCACTGGAAAGGCGTGGCGGGGAAAAAACTTAGTTAAGACTTTGTCACAGACGATCGCAATCTCGATATGACTGGCTCTGTTTCCCCGACGGAACTCGTCAATAAACTTGCTAAACTGAGAAAGTTTCGTTACCAACTTTCCTCGCTGTCTTTCGTTCGCTCTCCTCAGTCTCAACTCAGCATCTTCGCGCACCAGTTGAGCAAAGTTATCGGTCAGCTTATCAGCATTCTCCTCCAGCAGTTGATACACCTGCTCCCGGTTTTCCGCTTCAGATGCATCCCACAGCCTCTCAAAGAACTGACGCCCCGTTTTCCCCTTACTGGTTGATTGTCCAAAGCCTTTTGCCATGCAGTCGCCAATTCCCCAGTTGATGCCATTTTCTTATGATGACGCATTAGCCGCGACTGGGGCAATTGTCCGAGTAATCTTAACCCCCCTTAATCCCCCCTTGCTAAGGGGGGAAATGTTCCCTCCCCTTGGTAAGGGGAGGGTTAGGGTGGGGTAGAGTCAAGGTATTGCTTGGGTTTTCCGCTTAAGTTGACACCAATGACCGACGTGCGCCCGATTTAACCGTCCAATCTATTCCACAACACAATTTTAGCTGCGCCGCGCCAGTACAGGGCGACCCGACTTTATTGAGTACATTAGTGTTGTTTATTAGTGCAAGCGGGTCGCCCCTACAACGACCTTTCACCAAAGAGACTAGGGCGCGGATGCAATATTTTAATTGAACTTATTTTAAACAATTTCATCGTCTATAACAATCTTTTTCGCCTGAACTCCTTCTATAAAAATCTTTAGGCTGGGATTTAGGGCGTAATTTCTCATTAATACGTTATTCTTGCAGTAGTTTCTTGAAAGAGAATCATACTCATTATAGTTTTTATGAATAGTTTGCTGACACTGGCGTCTTAATCGCTGTAAACAATTTTTAGTTTGTGGCGCTTCTTTATTCTTGGTGCAGTAAAGGGGAAGCAGCCAGCATTCCGTTGAATGAACAGAAATAGCAAAGATTATTCTAGCTTGGTATTTACGGTAAAAGACTTCCCCTATTAATCTTTGGCACTTTTCCACGACTTTATCAATTAACTCTTCAGGAGTTAATTCTTCCCCATCTTGATACTTAGGAATATCATAATGCACTTCTTCTGAGGTATCCGTATCGACTTGGATAATCAGATAATCGCTAAATTGAAACGCTTCTTTAAATTTACTGGAGGCACAATACTCAAATACTTTTAACCAATTGCTATAATTTTCAATTCTGTTTTTATCGGTTTCATCCCTGAGAGGTAACAAGGGATTAACGATAATATCAGGATTATTAAAATACCCTATTAAAATATTTTCAATAACCACTTGATCAGTTATGCCTTCTGCTATCAAGCCAAAAGTCGTCATACTAGAAATTTTTCGGAAGTCCGCCGATATAGCCTCTCATGAATGCTTCTGATAATTTTACCGGCTCTTGTCCTTCCAGAGGAGCAGGCTTTTCAACAGGTCTAGCTTTGGTATGTCCAAATTTATTCCGGTAAATAACCAAGAGTTGTTGCTCCGGATCATCTAAGTCTAATCCATCTAAAATTGCTGGATTATGGGTGGTAACGATAACTTGCTTATCATACTTTTTCGCTAACTGAACTAATTCTCGCATTAACTGGCTGCATAATTTGGGGTTCAGCGAAGCGTCAATATTATCTATTGCAAAAAAACGCGGTGTATCGTCACTAATAAAAAGCGCAAAGTAAAACAATAAAAATAGAAATCCTTCATTTACACTTTTTTGGTCAAAGGCAGATAAGTCTGGATCTAAATACCTATCTTTTGTCTTCAGGCTTTTTTCACTATCAAAGAAGTCGGAATTAATTGTGAAATCCTCAAACCAAAACAGCAACTTTAGTTTTTCTTTGAGTTCATTGATATTGCTTGGATCTAAACTTACTTTGAGGAGTTTAAATAATCCTTCCCCCTTAATTCCTAGTGGTTGAATTTGCCCTTCTTTCTCAAACTGTCTTAACGCAAAACTTTCTGGAGAGTAAATCAAAAAAAGATTTAAGCCTATTTGTTTGATTATTTTTTGTATAATTGTTTTTTCTTTTATTCTTAAAGCATCAATGGCGTTGAAATCAATTACTTCATCCCTCAACAGATTTTTCTGAAGGTAATTTATATAACATTCTATTTCATTATTTACAAGTTTTCCTTCTGTCTCTTTATCAACATCTATATCTAGTTTTTCTATCAACCATGAAGAATAGGGTTGATTGTTATTTTGAAGGACATAACCAAATTTGAAATCTGAATCTTTTCCGTAAAAATAAATTTTTATTCCTTGTGTAATCTGCTCTTTATCGAAAGCTGAACGCATATATTCAGGCTCTGTAACCCTGATACCCCTTGAAAACAAAAATTCATTATCTAATTTATCATTTGCAGCGGCTGAGGCTAAAGCAATAGCTTCCAGTATATTACTCTTACCGGAACCATTTTCACCGACTAATACAGTTACACGCCCCAAGCCTAACTTTAGCTTTTGAATGGATTTGTAGTTTTCTATCTGGATTTCTTGGAGCATAAGTCTAGAGTATTGGCTGGGTCATTTGTGTTGGGTTTCCTATCGTCAACCCAACCTACAACCTGTTCCACGTAGGGGCGCACCGACGTGCGCCCGGTTTAACCGTCAAATCTATTCCACAACACAATTTTCGCCGTGCCGCGCCAGTGGAGGGCGACCCGATCCAATTAAGTTTATTGGTGTTGTTCATTAGTGCAAGCGGGTCGCCCCTACAATGACCAATAACCAATGACCATCAACCCGTATTCCGCATACCCGCAGCAATACCGTTAATCGTCAACAAAGCACCCCGCAGTAACTCACCTTTACTATACCGAGATTGAACAAACCCCGATGCCATCTGAGTGCTATGCTGGCGCAACCGTTTCAGCAAAGAGACTTGCAAGAAACCCAGGGGAACAATCGTACCATTCCGCAATTGTACCGATCGCTGTAACTCTGGATCACCATCCAGTAACTGCTTGTGTCCGGTAATTAACGAGATTAACTCACGAGTCAGGTTAAATTCATCGGTAATTTGCTGGAATAACCGATCAAACCGTTCTCGATCATCGGGATGGGACAATTTCTCCACATAATGACCCGCAATTTGCAGATCCACTTTTGCCAACGTCATCTCTACCTTAGAGATAACCATCTTAAAAAAGGGCCACTTGAAGTAAAAATAACGCAACAGCTTCAAATTTTCTTCGGGTTCCTCATCCAAAAACCCTTTCAACGCCGCACCCACACCATACCAACTCGGTAATAAGAAACGACTTTGCGTCCAACTAAACACCCAAGGAATTGCCCGCAGACTGGTAAAATCTTTCTTACCACCGCGACGGGTGGGACGGGAACTGATTTGCAACTGACTAATTTCCTGAATTGGCGTCACTTCATTAAAGAAATCCAAGAAATCCGGCTGCTCATACACAAACCCCCGATAATGTTGGCGCGATCGCACCGCCAATTCTTCCATTATTTCGTTCCACGGTTCCAGGTTATCAAAGCCGCTTCCCAGCAAACTCGCTTGAATCACCGCCGTGGTTACGGTTTCTAGGTGATAAAGTGCCAACTCCGGCAAAGAATACTTAGACGCGAGCACCTCACCCTGTTCCGTAATCTTAATCCGTCCCTGGATACTCCGCCCCGGCTGCGCCAGAATCGCCTCATAGGTCGGTCCACCGCCACGCCCCACGGAACCGCCGCGTCCGTGGAAAATACGTACAGCAATCCCATAGTCTTCCGCAATTTGCTGTAGGGCTTTTTGCGCTTTGTGAATTTCCCAATTACTGCTTAAGAACCCAGAATCCTTGTTACTGTCTGAGTAGCCCAGCATTATCTCCTGCAACGGTTGAGGATAAGAGGGGAAAGTCGGGGAACCCTTTTCAGCTATCGTCTTTTCGTAATCCTTGAGCGCCTCATAACCACCTGCTAAACAGGCTCGATACAGGGGTAACTCAAACAGGGATTTCATCACCTTTGGCGCCCGTTGCAAGTCGTCTACCGTTTCAAATAAGGGGACAACTTGAATAGTACTCTTCCCAGTTGCTGGATCATAGAGTCCAGCTTCTTGAGCCAAAAGCAACACTTCCAACAAGTCACTGGCTTCGTGGCTCATGCTAATAATGTATGTTTGGCAAATTTGTTCACCAAACTCTTGTTGCAGCCGTCGCAACATGCGGAAGGTTTCAATAATCTCGCAGGCTTCGGGAGAAAAGGGGAGTTCACCAGGAATTAAGGGGCGTCGTGTGGGTAACTCGTTGGTTAACCATTCGGTGCGTTCGGCTTCAGATAATTCGTTATAGGGCTTGGGTAGAATTTGCAGATACTCAGTAATCTCGTGCATCGTATCACTATGACGAGAACTTTCCTGACGAATATCTAGGTGTGCCAGATTAAACCCATAAATTTCCACCTGACAGATCAGCGTATCGAGTTCCTGACAACTTAATCCCGTCTCCGCTAAGTTACGTTGAATTAATTGCAACTCTGCCAAAAATTCCTGATCCGATTGGTAAATGCAGGGGTTAGTCGTTTCCAGAGCCATTGGCTGTAGCGGTTGGCTCTGAGAAAGGTGGAGATTACGCGCCAGGGTATTTTCCAGTCGTTGCTGAATATAGGAGAGTTTGAGACGATAGGGTTCTTGGCGGTAGCGAATTGCCAGTTCCTCATAAACCTCCGGTATTTGGGAGCGATCTTGCTCCAGAGAGTCCAATAATTCGGGTAGGACATCACTCCAGTGCAATGACAAGCTCAACAGATTGGTCAGATGTTTAACGGAGTGGATATATTTTTCCAGAACCAGATTTCGCTGATAGCAAGCCGTTTGCCAGGTCACTTCCGGTTTAACGGAGGGGTTCCCATCTCGGTCAGATCCCACCCAAGAGCCAAACTTACAGAAATTTTTCCGGGGTGGATTCAGCCAAGGAAAGGACGATTGTATACTCTGTTTTAAGCGGTGATAGAGTTGGGGAATGGCATCAAACAGGACTTCTTGAAAATAGTGGAGGGTGTAATCCACCTCATCCAAAACCGTGGGCTTAAATTGATGCAGTTCATCGGTACGCCACCACAGCCGAATCTCTTCTCTGAGTTGTTCGGTGTAGTCTTCCACTTCCCAGGATGAGTTGAGACCTAAGGCGCGGGATGCTTCCTCCGCTTGGTCAAGCTGTTGCAGGATTGTCGAAATACGCCGTTGTTTTTGCCGAATCGTGTGTCGGACAATTTCTGTCGGGTGCGCGGTAAAGACTAGGCGAATATCCAGATTGTCAATTAGCCGCTGAATATGCTGGGGGGGTACGTTGAGGTCGCGCAGATAAGGAAATAGCCAATGGAAGGTACTGTTGGTATTTGCGGATTTTCTATCGTCCTGCCAACGTTTTTCTAATAAATCCGCCATCGGTTCACTCCCGGATGCTTTAGCATCGTCACTGTTCTTGGATGCTTCGAGTGAACTGCCATTAGCTTTCATCGAGGTGCGATTGCTCCCCGCTAATGTATTGTAGGTAGCCCGTCGTAAAAGTTGTTGATCGCGCTGTTCGTAATGTTGTTCGACACCGTTAATCAGTTGGAAATAAAGCGCAAAAGCACGAGATGCCCGAATTGCGGCGTTGAGGTCAAGCCGTTCGATCACTTCCGGAATCGATGAAAGCGAAAACCCTGTGGCTTGTCCTTCTGGCGAACTTAATTGGCGCAAAGACGCCAGCAAATCGACCAGTTCCTGACCGCATTCAGAAAGAAGAACCGACTCCCACAACTGTTCCACAACTTTGATGCGATGACGCAACAGGAGCTTGGATGTAGATGGGATGGCAAATTCCTGATCGGATGAGTGGAGGAGGGAACTCATAGGGTCTGTTTGCAGTAAGACAAGGATGATCCATTTTAGGGGGTTAATGCTAACCTGTATAGTTTTATTCTTGACAAATTTCTGGGAAGGGAATCTCGAAGGGAACAGGGAACGGGGAAAACAGGTACAGCAGGGTACAGGTGCTCATGAAGCTAAGGACAAATAATCACCCATGAGGATCACAGCCGTTAACTTGAAATTTTCCCACCTACTTAGTCGTCGTTAGAGGATGAGGGAGGCGTATCCGGAAAGGGAAGAATCGGTAAGCGCTCGCCACGAAAAACTTCTTCGCTGGCTTCTCCTACTTGTTGCAGCCATGAACCAATCCTGTTTAGGGAAATCACCCCCACAAGCATCGGGCCTGTGGCTAAACTTAAGAAGAGTTCTGCTGAATGTTTAACGGACTCCGGTAATGGGTTAACTTTTACCTGTGGATTTTGGTTCACCGATGCCATATATAAAATTCAACCTCCCACGAACAACGGTTAATCGTATACAAAAGACCTACCCCATATTTGATCATAGAGTGAAATTGGGATAGGTGCATCTCAATGCCAGCAAAATTAGGGGAAAGAAAAGCCACAGTGCAAGCGTAAACATCTTAATCGCTGACTTGATTTTACTCCCCTCCCTAACTCAAAACTTGGTTGGGGCGGGCGCGAGTCACATCTGAGTGAAAAGAAAACTATAGTAGTAAAACCCGTCCCTACACACTCAAAACTCAAAACTCCCCCCCCAACTCCCCCGTTTTTCACTCTCATGTGCAATCATGAGAGGAAAAATCAGCCGCCGTTATCAGTCCAGGTAACAAATTTGTAATGTTGGATGTCGAAGAGCGCAACTACAACAATCGTCCGTCCTCTTTGGCTCAATGGGTATACGATACCATCGGTCAACCGGGGGTGTGCCTGAGAGTCCGGTTACGAGGGAATAATTTGCATATTCTCTGTGAAAGCCGTGAAAGTATTCCGGCTCAAAGGGTAGTCAATCAATTGCTCCAAGCTCTCAAACCGGAAACCGCGACTTTTCCTGTCGATCTGGAAAGCCCTATCTACCAAATTATTATCTACGGGCGTAAAGTTTCCCAGGCACATCCAGAATGGGTCAAGGAAATTCGCCTCAACACAGATACCAATAACACAGAATCTGTCCCTGAACCATCCTGGGAAACGACACCCGCTCAATCGGCGTTTATCATCTCCCATGAAAGTCTCGCCCGTTCCGGTTCCCCAGACGCGATCGCACGGTATCTGAGTGCTAATCTGAGTCATTTGGGTGTGAGTGTCAATATCCAGATTCAGGACTTGCCAACTAAGGACAATCGAGAACAGTCTCTGGTCAAGCAAAAACCCAAAATCCCCTCCCAGTCCTCACCACCTTACCATCGGCGGCTGTGGGTTATCTGTACCTCGAACTATAGTCCCGATTCAGCGTTACTGTCTGAGCCAATTGTTCAGCTTTTACGCTCTCTAGAACTGACTGAGTTTAGAGACGCCGCCATAAGCGCTCAAGTGAGGGGAGAAGCCACTCCAGAATGGATGGTGCGGGTGGATTTGACGCCCACTGACGTGATGCTAAAGGATTGGGCGCGTTGGGGAGATGTGCAAGCGATCGCGACGCTATCGAATCAGATGCTAGCGCAAGTCGGGATGACGGTGCGGGCTGTATTGAAAGAGACAACTCTGCATCTGTTTTGCTCTGCCTTGGATCTGGGCAAAACCCCCGTTCCGGATCAAGCCACTGCCATGAATGCGATCGCGCCTCTACTCAAATCATTAAAGCCCCAAGGGATTAAAGCGGCAACTATTTATGGCGTTGAATCCGATTACTTTTCCCTCGAACCCGAACCGGAAAAACCTGTCTGGGTGGATTGGGTAACTTTACCCGCGAGTGAACAACCCCAACTCGCCTCATCCAGCTATTCCTTAGGGCAACAAGGCAATCTTAATGCCCTGACCTTTTTGCTACAACGGTTGCTCAATCCCGATTTGGAGCAGCGACTAGCAACGGGTGGGATTCAGATCAAAGTGCGCCGTCAGCAAGACTTGCTGCACATTATGAGCGAAGCACCCTTATGTCCCTCTAAAGCCCAAGTGAGTCTACCCATCGTTCGGTTTGTGCGTCAGCTTGCCATCTCCACTATCGCTGGAGTACGGATTTACGGACGCTCTGCTGGCGCAACATCTCCCGCCTGGAATTATGGTGTAGATTTTGCGGAACGCCGACGGTTGGCATTAGAAACTACCCCAGAATTTGTTTCATCGGATACAGACATTAGCGAGCTAGTGGTTCCCACCGAGGAATCGGTGTCACGTCCGCATAGAAAAGACACAACGCTCAAAGAGGGTTTACCACGTCAGTCAAATACCGCCGTTGGCACAATTGGACGTTGGTTGTGTTCGAGCCAACTTTTTGTTCCCACCCCAGACAATCAACGTGTAGCAGTTGATACTCAACGCACGAGTTCTGAATCGTCACAAGCGGTTAAAGTGGCATTGGTGTGGGGGATTATGGGATTATTGCTGATGTTTCTGTTTGATCGACCCGTTGGTCGCATCCTGCAACCCCAAGGCAACTTTTCCCAGCGAGATGCTGTATCGGCAGCACAGGAGTCACCGATTCCTGTAGACTTGTCCCAACTTTCGTTACAACAGGATAACAATCAGAATAGCCAAGACTTCAACGCCTCTGGGTTTACCCGCGAAGGAGACAAAAGTATCATCATTGATGATTCCTTGCCCTCCCAGCGAAAAGATGCGACTCAAGCTGCCATGTTAGCCCTCGCCCGTTCCTCTAATCCCCCGTTTAATAACCAACTGCTCGATCAAAAGTTAGCCCTTTACCAAGAGCGCCTGCAACAAGGAAATCGCCCCGATGTGCTAATTATGGGCAGTTCTCGAGCCATGCGCGGCATTGATCCGGTGGCATTAGAAGAGGCATTAGCGGTTGAGGGGTATTCAGACATTGATGTCTTTAATTTTGGCATTAATGGTGCCACGGCTCAAATTGTGGACTTAATGACGCGCCGGATTCTCACCCCGGATCAATTACCGAAATTAATTATCGTGGCAGATGGCGCTCGCGCCTTTAACAGTGGTCGAGTTGATGCTACCTTTGAGGCGATCGCGGATTCAGAAGGCTACCGTCAGCTTAATGCTGGCACATTTCCCGGTACCTCCACTCAGACGTCCGCCCAAGCCAACCAAACCTCCCAACCGTTGGCAGCGTTGAAAAGAAGTTATCAATCCATTGACGATGGGATGAATCAACTTCTGGCAGGATTATCCTCAACTTACCCCCAACGGGATCAACTCAAATCCCTGTTAAGAGATCAGTTTGTCTCCGTGGTTAAAACATTGCCCAATACCTCCAATTCAACTGAAGCCGAGCAAGGCTTAGACAAGGATATGTCCATTGATATGGATGGCTTCCTGCCCTTATCCATTCGCTTTGACCCAGAAACGTACTACCAGAACCATCCCAGAGTGACGGGGGCGTATGATGGCGATTATCAATCCTTCCAACTTCGGGGTAAGCAAGATCAGGCATTTGACGCCCTATTAACATTTGCTCAGGAACATGACATTACTGTAGTTTTTGTGAATCTACCCTTGACCAACGATTACTTAGATCCAGTCCGCCTTAAGTACGAACAGCAATTTAAGCAATACATGCACGCGAATGCTGTTGAACGGGAACTCATTTTTCGGGATTTAAGTGGATTGTTATCCGATAAACCCGATCATTTTTCTGACCCCAGTCATCTCAATCGCTTCGGAGGGTATGAAGTTTCTAATCAGTTGGCTAAAGACCCGATGATTCCCTGGGCATTATTCGCTGGGGATTAGTTATTGGTCATTTGTCATTGGTCATTTGTCATACTCGCTCCCGAAAAGAAGCAAGCTACGTCATTCGTCCTTTGTCAGGGAATCGGTAAGGTAGAACTTTGAGTTAACTCCCCCGGCTCCCCCAGCTCCCCCAGCTTCCCCGGCTCCATATTCCCTGTTCCTTGTTCCCTATTTTAAAAAATGGCATTTATTTCCATCACTTATGGATTCTTTCTGCTGGGTGTCCTGCTGATTTACTGGACTCAGCGTTCTTCATCAGGGCGATTATGGGTACTCCTAATTGCCAGTTTACTCTTTTACAGCAGCTTACAAATTCAATACATTCCGCTGCTCTTATTCGTAGTTTGGCTCAATTTTTACTTGGGGCAGAGAATTGCGGTCAATACATCACCTGGGTCGCATCTCAACAATAACCATCTCTCCAATGAAGAGTGGTTAATGGAACAGGAACTTTGGAACCAGAGACGTTTGAAACTCCTGTGGCTGGGGATTGGATTAAATATTCTCTGTTTAGTCAGCTTCAAGTATGTTCCGTTTATCCTGACGAATATCTCCGCCCCCTTGAATTTACCCGTGGCGCGAGAGGGGGCAAGCTGGATTAGCGATCACTTAATTGCTCCCTTTGGACTTTCGTTTTTTGTTTTTGAATGTATTGCCTATCTAATTGATGTATATCGGGGGGCACCCGCCACGCGCCAAAGCTTACAATTTGCTACCTACAAATTATTTTTCCCGAAACTAATTTCAGGACCCATTACTCGCTACCATCAGTTTTCTAGCGAGTTGAAAGATATCCAATTTCCCAGTTTTGACCGCCTGAGTGAGGGGCTATGGTTGATTGCCAGTGGTGCGGTTAAAAAGGCACTTTTAGCGGATCGGATCGGAATTTTTGTTGATCTGTGTTTTGGCAGCGTAGAACGGGCAGGTAGTGGTGATTTGTGGCTGGCTATTTTTGCCTATGGTTTACAACTGTATCTGGATTTTAGCGGCTATGTGGATATTGCCCGGGGGAGTGCTATCCTCATGGGATTTAACCTGCCAGAAAACTTTAATTTTCCGTACTTTAGTACCAGCATTGCAGATTTCTGGCGACGCTGGCATATTACGTTAGGCGATTGGATTCGCAACTATCTTTATTTTCCCTTAGGCGGGTCACGCAAAGGATTAGGTCGAACCTGTCTGAACTTGTTTGTTGTCATGCTAATTATTGGCATTTGGCATGGTGCGGCTTGGGGATTTGTCGTGTGGGGAGGATTGCACGGTTTAGCTTTGGTGGTGCATCGTTTAACCCAAACCCTATCAGACCGCTTTGCTTGGTTAAAGGGATGGTGGCAAACCGGATTCGGTGTGCTAGTGGCGTGGGCAATTACTCAATGGATGGTGTTCATGTCCTGGATTTTCTTCCGCTTACCTAATCTCAAGCAAGCCGGCTTTGTCATCCAGAACCTCTGGGGTCAACCCGCCGATGTCCAGTTTTCCGAAAATGTTTATTTGACTGCGTTTGGCTTACAACGCTTTGAGTTGACACTGCTGTTGGTCATCGTCGCCCTTTTAATGGCGGGTGTTTATGGGATTCATCGGGGTCTGAAGTTACAACTCAACTGGCCCCTGAAGTTGCTATTGGTGCCTCTATGCCTTTATACGGTGTGGTTGTTGGCGCCTTCAGGCGGTTTACCTTATATCTACTTTGACTTTTGATTGATAAGTTAACCTAATGCAAGTCATACAATAAATTAATAAAACCGTTGGATGATTCAAATGAATATGAATACCATTAAAGATAGGGCAAAAGTTTTGCCTTGCTTCAATCAATCGCTAATGAAGTAATAGCACTAATTGAATTATGACTACCACAGTACAACGTCGCGATAGCGCGTCTTTGTGGGAACGGTTCTGTAATTGGGTCACTTCCACCGAAAACCGCCTGTATATCGGCTGGTTCGGTGTGCTGATGATCCCTACTCTCTTAACCGCTACCACCTGCTTCATCATCGCCTTCATCGCCGCTCCCCCTGTGGACATCGATGGAATCCGCGAGCCTGTTGCTGGAAGCTTACTCTATGGCAACAACATCATCTCTGGTGCTGTTGTACCTTCCTCCAACGCCATCGGCTTGCACTTCTACCCCATCTGGGAAGCTGCTTCCTTAGATGAGTGGCTCTACAACGGTGGTCCTTACCAGTTGGTGGTTTTCCACTTCCTCATTGGCATCTTCGCCTACATGGGTCGTGAGTGGGAACTTTCCTACCGCTTAGGTATGCGTCCTTGGATTTGCGTAGCTTACAGCGCACCTGTAGCTGCTGCTACCGCCGTGTTCCTCATCTACCCCATCGGTCAAGGTTCTTTCTC
>NZ_JBKHUP010000052.1:0-55228 GCF_046565525.1 Coleofasciculus sp.
CTGGACAATCGGGTGCAGTTAATCGGTGATCCTCAATCAGAAGGGGGAATTTACTTCCGTAAGTCCGATGGCTCTGTTGGCTATCGTAATGTTGATCAAAACATTAATAAAACCTTTCCTGGTATTACCGCTAAACAGATTGCTGTAGGTAAAAATGGGCGACTGTGGGCAATTACCACGGATGGACGTTGGGCGCGTTGGGCACCGGATCCTTACACCCGTTGGGATGTTTATAACGATCTGGACAATCGGGTGCAGTTAATCGGTGATCCTCAATCAGAAGGGGGAATTTACTTCCGTAAGTCCGATGGCTCTGTCGGCTATCGTAATGTTGATCAAAACATTAACAAAACCTTTCCTGGGATTGTGGCAACGGATTTAACTGTTTCTGATCCGGCTTAAACGTTCAGTGAGCAATCATTGATATCTGTGGGGTGGGCTACCGCCCCATTTTTTGTTAGCTTCTAGTTTAAACATTTTCTGCGTTCACGCTTCATGCTCCCACTCAATTTCCTGCTGATATCAGTTGCTTACCTTGGGGTGAATTCGCATAACCCAAGAAAGCTTGAACGGCTGGATTCGCTGGGTTTTTGTAGACGTAATAGAGGGTTCGTTGATAGGGATAGATGATAAAAGACGAATTATTCCCACTGTAGGGTTAAGGTATTATCGGGATTTAACTTCACGCGGAAGCGAATGACACGCTACACAGGGTTAATTTCACTCTAAGATAAAGAAAGTAGCGATCGCAATTCTGGTTCATGTCTTTTACCTATCCTCCCGCAAACCTACCATTTCAACGCCTGCGCGATGTGCGTGGGGCGCTGCTGCAACTGCATAAAGCACTTCTCGACTCGGAACGCGATATGTATGAACGGTTTCATGGGCGTATTCGTTCAAAAGGAGAGTTTTTTCAATTGGTTGTCCAAGATGAATGGTTTAGTTGGCTACGCCCTTTCTCTCAATTTATTGTCCAGATTGATGAAGCGTTGAGTGCAAAAGAGCCGATAACGTTGCATCAGGCAAATGAACTGTTAGACGAAGCCCGTTCTCTGGTTTCTCCTGATGAAGCGGGGACAAATCGAGAGCAACGTTACTATCAAGCGATTCAACGTGACCCAAATATTGCCCTGATGCATGCTGATGTGTCAAGACTGCTTTCGAGAAGTAGGCGTTAATTGAATCGGGTGTTTCCTTTAAAACTTGTCTTGATAGTAAATTTGGATTAAATTTTCCAATTTATCGTCAGGACAACATTCAATCAACGCTTCAAATACCTCTAGCAATTTTGCACCACTTTCTCCTAAGGTTGGACTCAATCCCCAAACATCCTGTACCCAGTCTTGAGGACGTTCATCGCTAAAAATTAAACGTTCCAGGAGTTGCTTGGCTTCGGTTTTGGAGATGGGTTCGTTGCCATTGGTCATTGATCATTCCTGATTGGGGAATTGACGAGTTATTGTTCAAGTGTTTCCATTTGATAACGGGTGGCTCTAATCCCTTCTGAATCATCGACTTGTTCAAAAATGGCTAAGGCTTTTTGATAAGACTCTTGCGCCATTTTCACTTGTCCCTGCTGGCTATAAACTGTACCAATATTGTACAAGGTTATGGCTTGCGATCGCGGAATGTTTAGTTCTTCAAAAATCGCTAATCCTTGCTGGTGAGACTCTAACGCCTCGGCATACTGATTCATCTTACCGTAGGCTAATCCTAAGTAATCCAGGATGATGCCCTCTCCCGGTTTATCCTCAACTTCACGATAAATGACTAAAGCATCTCGGAGAAAGGGTAAGGCTTGTGCATCTTGATCTTGTGCCAGATAGGCGATGCCAATATTGCCCAAAACAATGCCTTCACTGCGGCGATTGCCGATGTCTTGGAAGAGTTTCAGTGATTTCTGATGATGAGCGATCGCATCATTGTACTGCTGTAGATTGTTATAGGCGAGTCCCATATAATCGAGGATGATGGCTTCCTCCTGGCGATCGTTAATTTCTTGGGCAATCTCTAACGCCTGCTGATAAGCCTCTAAGGAGTTCTCGTACTGGTTGAGACTGTCATACACTCGACCCATTTGCGTCAGAGTCATCACTTTTCCCTGGGGGGCTTTGACTGTCTCAAATAACGCTGACGCCTGTTGCAGTCGATTTAACGCCGCCTGCGCTTGACCCTGCTGATACAGATCACGTCCTTCCTTTAGCAACTGTTCGGCTTCATTAACCTGATCTTGAGGGGTTTGTGCTTGTACCTGCGTCGATAGAGACACAGACATAGAAGGAGATAGGGAAATCGGCGATAGGAATGTCAACAGCAGCGTCGCTGTCGCCAAGCTGAGTGAGTTAAGTCGTTGGGGTAAGGACAAATACATGGGGCTAAAACAATAGTCTACGAGATCGAGCAGATGACACCAGAACAAGGCAGATGACAGAAGCAGAAGGCAAAATTTAACAATCGCCTTGGCTTAAAATCTAAGTAACCCTAAGCTCAAGTCGCCTTTAGACGACTACATAAGAGTTTTAGTCCATTTTAACAGTAGCTCTTAGCCGCGAGTTTGAACTTCGGGCGGATGCTTCAGGGCTTGACCTATTCCATTATGCCTAATCCTAGAGATTGAAACCAAAGGCAGGCAGGGTGTGTTCAATATCCGATCCTAAACGAATCGTGACGCTAAATGTCTCTTGCCTCGTTCCCACTACACTGGTAAAGAAATAGGAACTACTTGCATCTAACTCTTGTTCGACTAAAATCGCTGTTTGGTCACTAATCCGTAATGTTAAACCTTCTGGGAAACCCGTTGGGGACTGTGTGCCTAAAATGAGCAGTAACGCCCATTCGGGGACTGTTCCAGATAATAGGGGCCACGTTATCGCATACAAGCGTAGGGGTGTGTCTGCTACCTGGAGATTATGATACGCCCCCTTAGCTTGAGGCGGAATCTGGAGATTATTATACTCCAGTTGTTGCACGATCGCATCCAATTCGGCGGTAGGCGATCGCATGGCGCTAGCTGGGGTTAAACTAGGCAGGAGTTGCCAGGAGAGTTCTTGGGCGAGTTCGTCTAATTCATCCTGTAACCAGCGTCCCACATTGATCACGTTTCGGGTTAATCGGCTGAGTAAATCAGATAGGTAGTTCTGTAGGATAGATTGGCTTTGGGGATCTGTTTGCAATTGATACAGCCAGGTGCGTAACTCAGAACGGGTTAGCACTAGGGTAGCTTGTTCCCAGGTTAAAATCTGCCACAGTTGGAACGCCGGAGACTGGAATTGGGGGAGTTTGGTTTCGAGTTGCGATCGCTTATGGGCAAGTTGCAGGCGGCGATCATTGGGTATTGGGGGGAGGGGAATGGCTCTGGGGTTTAAACAGCGTAATTCTAATAATAGATGATTCGGGTCGCAATCAAAGGCATTGAGGGGGAATGAATAAGTCCAATCATCCTCAACCGCTAACCCCAGAGTATCCCGTTGTTCGATTAGCTGGGGATAGGAGAGAAACCCTTTAACCACGGCTGTTTCTTCTTCCTCTTGTACGTCTACGACGACGTAGAAATGGGGGATAAATTCGGGGATATCGACAACGGTTCTGGGTAAGGATACCTGATCATCGATGAGGCTACCTTGGGCAATCAGACAGAGGTTAAACCCATTTACATTAAGATGGCAAACGGCTTCAATGAGATTTGCTGTAGCCGGATCGAACAGGGACGTGCGATCGCGATTTACCGTTAACTCACAACTGCGTTCGGCTAACCATTCCTCGAAACCAAATAAAGCTAAAGCATTAAGATAAGTTTGCCATTGGCGTTGTTCGTTGGCAATGGGTTGGGCGAGGTGAATGGCTTGATTAATCGCATCGTCAGAAAGTTGGATGGTTTCAATGGCGAAAGCGTCACCATCAAGCCCCGGTTGAGTCGTTGAGTAGAAAGTCATGATACATTACTCCTGTTATCCAGATAAAGGCAGAGTCTTTGGGTAAAGAGACTGTGGGTCTTATGATGGCGTTCATGGGTGGCGGTACTAGCTTCTGTCGCCGCGTCTTCGATCACCTGGGTTACTTGTTGCGCGATCGCGTCTTGAATCTGTTGATGAATGGTTTGCAGGCGTTGGATAGTGGTATAGCGTTGGGCTTCCTCCAGGATGCGATCGCTTAAATAAACCAGTAACTCCCGTTGAATATCGGCGCGAAAGGCTTTCAGTTTCAGTAGACGGCTAACTTGAAATTGTCCTTTATAGTTAAAGTTTCGGGCAATATCGGACATGGATTGTCCTTGACAGTGAAACAGATGCAACGCCGTGAGAAACTGTTGGGCTTTCTGGGAATCTCGGCGCTGTAATTTCGTCGTGCGATCGCGAGTTATTTGGGCGATGGCTGTATCTAAACCCTGAAGAAATTGTTGGCGATAGGCGGTTAAAAATTCGCTTTGTTCATCGGGTGTGGGTTCAGAATAGGGAATATCTATAGGTTCATTCGGGGTTGCATCCAAAGATTGGCTTTTTAACATCCCACCGCGTACATAAATTCGGTAGTCACGCAGTCGAGAGGCGATGAGTTGCAGTTGGCTGAGGAGGGTTTCGGGGCGTAGGGGAAGGGAGAGACATTGCGCCATTTGCTGTAATTGTTCGGGGGTGGGGGGGTGACATTTTCCTTTAACTCCAGCGAGACGTTGTTTTAGGCGTTGGCTGCGGTAGACGGCGTGATAAGCATCGAGAAGCTGTTGGGCGCGTTGAATTTCCGGTGGGGTTAACTGGTGAAACTCGGCGAAAATACGGTGTAGTTGTTTGGGTTTGGTATCGTTTAGGATTGCCCAATCACTAACTAGATAAATCCCATGTTCAAGTAGAAACTGATTTAGGGGTTTATGGTGTTTCACTCGACGAGTTGTCCAAGTGGCGAGGCTGCTTTGTTCGGGGTCAAAACTCTGTAAGATTTCATCCAGGAAGGATTGGTAGGTGGGAGAATGGCGGTGGGGTTTACCGATGTCTTCGTCTAAGACAAAGGGTAATAAATCGGTACTGGTAAAGCCATGTTCCGCACCAAACCGACTAGCTAACCCCCGACAAACGTAGTCAATTTGTCCAGACATAAAGCATTTGAGGCAAAGTTGAGCCATACTACTCTGATCAGCTCCCCCTGCTCCCCCTGCTTCCCCGGCTCCCTCTGCTCCCCCAGCTCCCTCTGCTCCCTCTGCTCCCCCAGCTCCCCCAGCTCCCCCGGCTTCCCCTGCTCCCCCAGCTCCCCCAGCTTCATGCATCCAGTACCAGAGTTGACGCTGAACCTGGGTATCTGATACCTGAGTATCTGGGGTAAAATCAGGGAATGATTCCAGGAAAAATGCCTTAGCTGTGGTAATTTCCCGGACTTGGCGTCTCCCGGCTGCATCAATCGCGATCGCACTCCAATATCGGGAGGCTGTATTAGTAGGGATTCTTACGGCGCTCAATTCGTTGCTCATCACTCGTGTATCAGGGGCTACGTGGGCGAGGATATCGTCTCAAGGGTTGTACCTCCATAGTTTAAGATTGATTGGCGAGAATCAAGGGTTGTTCAGTCGGATCTAACTCTAAGCGACTGGAACTTATGCAGAAGTCTCAACTTAAGCCCTGGCGATTAAAATCGCGGCTATACAAACTTTCGTCCGCCTACGCGGACTAATGAGATAAGCCAGAGATAATAGATAGGGCATGGCAATGCCATGCCCCTACCACCGATTAGAAATCATTGATTCGGTAGGGACACGATATTATCGTGCCCTGATTTAGCTACAGGATAAAACCATTACTACAAACTCAATCTAATGCCTGAACTTTATATGATTAGTGGTGCCAACGGCTCAGGAAAAACCACAACGGCTTTAATCGTATTACCCAACTTTTTAGACGTTTTTGAATATGTTAATGCCGATGCCATTGCAACTGGACTCTCCCCTCTCAATCCCGAATCAGTTGCCATCCAAGCTGGACGCTTAATGGTAGAGCGTTTACGCATTTTATCAGATTCTGGCGCTAACTTCGCCTTTGAAACAACTCTCGCTTCACGTACCTATGCTTCATTTCTAAGAAACTGTAAAACTAAAGGCTATACCATTAATCTCATTTATTTCTGGTTAAAATCCCCAGAATTAGCCATCGCAAGAGTGCGGCGGCGGGTGGAGAGTGGAGGACATTCTATTCCGAAAGATGTAATTCGCCGACGCTATGAAAGAGGACGAAAAAACTTGGTTGAGTTGTTTTTACCTTTGTGTGATACCTGGAGGATTTATAATAACTCTAGTGAAGTCCCTCAGTTAATTGCTGAATGCGGCATTAACCAGGAACCCGTTATCTATGATCAAGACATTCTTAACCAAATTCTAGGAGGTTAATATGAGTGAACCTAGTTCATTATCAGAGAAAATTGATGCTGGAGTCAAATCCGCCGTTGCCCAAGCCATTGAAAGACACCGCAGGCTCGGTCAATCGATTAGCATTTGGCGGGATGGAAAAATCGTCACCTTAACAGCAGATGAGATTCCGCCGATGCAGGTAGAAACGCCTATAAAAAAGAATGACTAGCAAATTTTATGGTATCGCAAAAATGGGAATATTCGCCACCTTTACCTGTCTTTTTTGATGTATAAATCAGGGCGAATTTTACCCGAAATAATATAACCTATTGTAGGGGCGACCTGCTGTATAAATCAACAACACCCGTCCTCTCAATTTTATCGGATCACTCTTTTTTTAAGAATTTTTCTACATAAACTTCACGAAACGACCAAATAAGCATTGGTAGCTCAAACTTGAAGTCTGTATTTTTTTCTGTGCGTATAGAGTAATAGTGAGTATTTTCCATAGGTTTTAATTTGGTTGTTTAAATCCTGTTGTAATCATTGCCAAGGTCAGTCTTGAAATTCACCTGGATTAAGCCTTCTCATAATCTCAGCAATTCTAGCTATGTGGTCTTTGTCAGCCGCTTCAAGGGTTATCACGAGTCTGAAGAGGTCTTGCTCAGATCGAGACTTTCGACCCGGAATCACTTCCTTTTGACGCTTTGTGACTGCTGCTAGAAAATGGATATTCTCATCTTGCGATGTGCCATAAGTTCGTTTTTCATCATTAATCCAAACTTGATCACTGACCTGTAATCCAGGGTCAAAGCCGTATGTAGCAATGCGTTGCGTTGTGTATTTTTCGTCTTCTGTTGCATCCACAAGTTTTAGTGGTATTACGAGTTCAATGACACACTCAAACATATTCTTTTTTAGCTGTACACAGAACTCCATTATAACCTATAACATACAGAATGATTTAGCGTTAGCAACTGTTGAACTGGGTTTGGTTACCCTGCTATCGGTTCAGAATTAGCATGTGACATTAGTCTAAAGTCCAACATCCCGTAATCGCTGCGGCTTATACCCAATCACGCGAGAGGTGACAATCACCTGCACATCTGGATACTCATTGGTGAAGCGATGAATATCAGTAATCACATCCTCTCGTTTTCCCGGATCAAATACCTCATCCAAGCCATCAAACAACATCAACACATTCCCCGCTTTTAACTGTTCCTGGAGTTGATGCTGATTCAGATGGCAAATCGCCCCACTACTTTGATGCAAAAACTCTAAGAAATTCTGGCATTGTCCTAAATCCCGATTCCGCATATAGGTGCGTAATTCAATTAATACCGGAATCGCTAGAGAAATCGCATTCTGTAGGGGCGACTGGGCATACATTAATGCCAGATATTGTAATAACGTAGACTTCCCCGAACCCGGATCACCTAAAATCACCAGATAGGGATAATTTCGTTTATCATTAATAACATCCAAAACCGACTGTATCGGCGCTTCTGAATAGACCCGTTGATAGCGGTCTAATTCCCCGAACTGAAAATCGGGATCTAATTGATCCGTCTCCCGCGATCGCAGCTGATATTCCTTGGGCAATTCATACACTTGCGGCAAAACTTCATGGACTTTTCGCACGTTTTGTGCTATAAATATTCGCCATAACTTCAGGGCATTATAAGCACAGCCTGTGGTATCCAAACTATCTAATCGGAGATTGCCATAGGATTCTCGTAAACCCTCCTGATAGCGGCGCAAATCAAACTCTGGTATAATCCCCGCAGACTCCTGAGTATAGCGTGCGATCGCGTCCAACTTCTGGGAATCCAAAATCTCCCGCAACTCAGGCGATTCCCGGATTAACGCCTTGACTTTTCTGAGATACCGCTTCCCCACCTGTTCCCAATCAAAATTTTCAGGGAGCGATCGCAGGTTAAGCTGATACCATAGATTCCCCAACCCCTGCGTATCCAAACTCGAACACTCATCCTGAAACCCACTCCCCAGAATCCCCTTCACCGATGAATTGTGAATAAACTTAGTTAACCCTGGAGAATACTCCTCCACCTCCACCTCTGACACCTCAGCATCTTCTAACTCCTGCTGAACCAACACCAGAAACTCTTTCAAGGCTTTCCCGACAACCGTGTTCAGCGTATCGTCCTCAAAACACCCAGAAAAATCCCGAATACAATCCTTAAGAAAATCTTTAGTGTAATCTTCCAGCGTTCCCTTCGCCAGAGGCGTTAACACCTCCCGAAACACAAAGCCAGTAACAGAATAGACACCCCAAGCCGCAAACCAATCCAGCATGACTCTCCCATTCGTCTCTATTTTGGATCGAGTATAACTTTGAAGGAGAGTTCTAATTTCTTGTAACACTTTGGCATTGAGGAATCCCATCAATCACTCCACGGATAAACCCCCCTAGCTATCGCCGTCCCCCCTGACTAATACCAAATCCGGGTTAGCTACCCCCGTTATAACCCAGTCCGCGCAGGCGGACTTTGTTTGTGTAGCAGCGATTTCAATCGCCTCCTCTTGCTATCTATTCAACCGGACTTAATATTACTTGTAAGACAGCAACGCCACAGTTTATGCTTTAATGGTAAAAAAATCAGCATAAATTGATTCGCTTTCTTATTCAGCACTTTTAGTCAAAAAATTCAGAACTTTCACTGAACCTAACCTTCAGATTATTCAAAAAATTCAGAAAATTCAGAAAATTCAGTTTTATGCTAGCGTAGTCATCAGAGGTAGGAATTGGAATGCCAGATGGCAGATGTAGATGTCATAAAACTGCTCGAATTGGCAGATCACTGGATTGCCCAGAAGACAGGAAGCGTACTTAACGATGCCCAAAAGACTATCCTGAGTCAAGCCTTAGCCGGCAAAAAACTCAAAACCATTCAAGTCATGGGCTATAGCCAGAATACCGTCCAGCGAGATTTAGCGCCCAAGTTATGGAAACAGTTATCTGAAGTCACCGGGAAACGAGTTACAATAAAAAGTTTACGTTTAATCCTCGAAGGATTACCAGACGCAGATACCGACAAGTCCAATACTCTGACCCCCCCACCACCTCTCCCCCTGAGTACAACCACATTCCCATCCCCCATCTGGGAATTACCCGGAGGACAGCTTGATTTAGCCTCACCCTGCTATGTCGAACGTCCAGGGGATGAATCTCGCGCCTATGAAGAAATCAGTAAGCCAGGAAGTTTGATTCGGATAAAAGCGCCACGACAAATGGGTAAAACCTCCCTAATGGTGCGATTACTGTATCACGCCGAACGACAAGGATGTCGGTCTGTCGCCTTAAACTTTGAATTAGCTGAACGGGAAGTCTTTGCGGATTTAAATCAATTCCTGCAATGGTTTTGTGCTACCGTTACCGATGACTTACACCTACCCATTCAGTTAGAAAACCGTTGGAGTAAGTTTCTGGGCAGTAAAAAAAACTGTACCAATTATTTTGAAAAGTATCTATTACCCACACTCAGAACTCCCCTGGTTTTAGGACTCGATGCCGTAGACCGAATTTTCCCTCACGAACATGTCGCCGATGACTTTTTCGGCTTACTTCGGGCTTGGCATGAAAAGGCAAAACAACATGAAATTTGGAAAAACTTTCGCCTGATTATTGTCCATGGGACAGAAGTTTATATTCCCCTAAGTAATGACCAATCCCCCTTTAATGTCGGATTACCGATTGAATTATCCGAATTTGACGCCCATCAGGTGGAAGATTTAGCCCAGCGACATAGTTTAGACTTCACTTGGAATGATGTCAAACAACTGATGGCAATGGTAGGCGGACATCCCCATCTCATCCGATTAGCATTGTATAAAATTGCCCGTCAGGATATTACCTTAAGTAAACTTCTAGAAGACGCCCCTACTGAAACCGGAATCTATGCAGATCATTTGCGCTTACATCGCTGGCATTTAGAGAAACATCCCGACTTAGCCGACGCCCTAACCCAAGTTCTAGAAGCCAATCGCCCGGTGCAGCTAAAAGGCGCGATCGCGTTTAAACTCAATAGTATGGGATTAGTCTATCTGCTGGGAAATCAGGTGAGTATTCGCAACGATTTATACCGCCAGTATTTTCGCGAACGACTGCATCTCGAAAAACTTCAAAGTCAAGACACAAAAGAATACAGAGGCAGAATCATTCCCCATTCTCTGGGGGATAATGTCCTAGCCGCTATTGTCTTTACCGATATCAAAGACTCTACCCAAAAGCAGCATGAAAACCAGCAACCCACCCTAGCCGCCATTCATCGTGATCTCAAACTGATGACCAAATTATGCCACCAATTTGAAGGAGAGGTTCTCAAATCCATGGGCGATGGATTACTCATGTACTTTGTCTCCGCCGTTAAAGCCGTTGATTGTTCCCAAACTATTCAAAAAACCCTCTCCCTCGCCGCCAGAGGATTACCTACCCAAGAGGTATTACAGCATCGCATTGGCATTCACTTAGCCGATGTCTTTTTCAACGGAACCGATGTACAGGGAGATGGCGTCAATATTGCCGCCCGTTTACAATCTCAGGCAAAACCAGGTGGAATTTGTATTTCCTGGATAGTGTATGAAGCGGTCAAAAATCATTTGCAATTACAAATTACTAACAGTGAACATCGCCTCTTAAGAGGAATTGACGAACCCATGTTGTTATATCAAATCAGCAGTGAGATCTGAAATAGTGTTAATTTTTGAGTGTTTAATTTTAAGTTCTGAGCCTTCACAACCTTCGGGAAACCTAATTTTTATTTATGTGTAGGGGCGGGTTAGATCACGGAATTCTTAATGAAATATTACCAGAGGGATATGAAACCACCGCAGAAATGATCGCTCAATACATTTATGACGAAACCAAAAAACGCATTCCCGAAGGCGTACAACTCAAAGTTGCTGTCTCAGAAACACCGAATAGTTGGGTAGAATATGAGGAATAAAATTTTAAGTGGACTCACAATAAATTTGGCTACAATAAAAACATACTCGTGTAATATCGATTACTGATTTTTCAATTCTTGTAGACAAAAAAATCACATTAAATTCGTTAAAAAATTTATTTAGAAAACTGATGCTTCAAGAAAGATATGAATTGTGCTTAACGGCTAAACAACGAGAAACGATTGAATCGAATATGTTAAAACAAGTTGCCATTCTAATGGCAATAGTTGCCACACAAACCACTTATAGCCTTATGGCGCGATCGCAAGTCGTGGATCGGCGATCGCAATATCAGGAAACCAACGTTGCTGACTTTATCCAGCGTAATAATATTAACGATATGAATCCGCGATCGCTAGCGGGACAACTCCTCAGTCGTCCCGAATCTCTTGAAGGAAGACAGCAAGAGGATATCATGATCAACTATGCCCTAAACCGAACCGAAGATCCGACAATTGTTGAGTATACCACCATCGGACTAGCCGATGATTCTGTTCGCAGTAAACGTACCCGTATTGAACTAAAATGGCAACAGAATGGTTGGCAGATTACTTGGGTTGGTTCCCAGTTTCAATGTCATTCAGGACGAGGGCATCAAGACTGGTCAAAGGAATTGTGTTATTGATATTCGTCAACTTGACAGCGATTGTGAACCCACATTATTTCCCCCAAAAGAGGATCAACTGGACTCAATTTATGACTGTAGACATCATGAGCTTCATCGTATCTAGGAAACGGGTGGTAAAATACCCCGTCGCTTTAACGTTGCTTCGATTTGCCTTAAAAGTTCAAAATCATTATCTGGTAACGGATGATTGTCTTGATTCCCGCCATTTTCACTAACCTTTAAATCCGGTTCCAGGAACCCAAACGCTTGACGAAACTGATCCGAATTTGCCGCAATTGAACCCTCAAAATGGCAGGAAATAATCCGTTCAAAATCCCAACTGGCTACCTTATCCACCCAGTTCAAAGTTTCTTTGGGGGCGCGGTTGAGAATCAGAGTTTGTAGAATTGGCGCGACAAAGGGACGCCCATTTCCCCGCAAGGCGTCAAAGGATTTCTGCCAACCGGGTTTCCATTTGAAGGGAAATAAACCGAAATAGGCTTGCTTTGACCAATCCGGTGCCTTTCTCGCCTCCCGTAATGCCTGAGTGAAGGGTATTGTGTCCAAGGCGCTGGGGCGGAAGTAAAATGCAAACAGTGAGATGCGTTGCCATCCCTTGCGGCGAGTCATCGGATTATCGATAACGATATCTAAGGCATGATCTCTGGCGTGGAATAATAAGGGATAGGGATCAAGTTGCGCGATCGCAGGGGGATCTTCGGGTACACTAACTACAGTATCCGTCACCAGTAGCGTGCGCGATCGCTTGTACACAAATCCCACTTCGGCAAAGAGTCCCAATCCCAAATCCACAGGACCGAGTAAGGCATAATCAAATTCATCCGCAAAAGGAGTTTGGCGACTATCTGCGGGTAAAACATGGGTACGCTTACTCGGAAAACCCAGCCAACTCAGGGGCAAATTCAGAGGATAACTCCACTGGTGCGGCGCAACAAAAACCTGGGCTTGGGGAAACTTCCGGGCAAACGGACCCACAAAAACCTTATGCTCAATACCCGAAACCGTGGGCAGAATGATATATTTAACATCACCATGCTCTGCCACCAATTCCTGAACCAGCCGGATACATTCCGGAGTTGGTGCAACAGGCGCATAGACCAACAAACCCCCAGCATCCAGCTTAATCACCGTCATGCGAATGGGTACAACCACATAGAGAATGCCCTGAATCTGGTCAAACGTCCAAATCCTATTCTTCACCACTTCCACACGGATAGTTCGTCGTTTGCCATAAGGATACAGGGGTACAGGAAACCAAAAGGACCATGACCAGTCTTGAGATAGGATGCTCGGATGACCCTGGTGTTCCTGCATCTGCGGTTCATTCCTCCTGTATTTTCTGAAGACTCAATTGGTTGGGCGGGAATTTTACCCTATTATTCTACAACCGGAAGCGCCCCCACCAAAACGCTGTACGTCACGACAGCAAAAATGCTTTATCGTAATTTCCCGTCTGATGCGGTATCGAAAAGGGCGCACGCTGCGTGCGCCCCTACAGTTCATTAATCTATCAATTTAGGTGTGCCACGCCACGACATCTCTACTCTATCTATTCTGAATCCGGGTCAATGCCCATGGCTCTTAATCGTTCTGCCAATCTTGCTGCTTTTTGCTCGGCTTGTTCGGCGCGTTGGCGTTCTTGTTCGGCGCGTTGGCGTTCTTGTTCGGCGCGTTGGCGTTCTTGTTCGGCACGTTGGCGTTCTTGTTCGGCACGTTGGTGTTCTTGTTCGGCGCGTTGACGTTCTTGTTCGGCGCGTTCTTCACCAATTAACAAAAGATTGCCTTCACTATCCCACCAACGCAGCCAATATTGAGTTTGATTTTGATAAGTCCCGTGCCAAAGTCCCAGTTCTACTCCTAAGGGCGTAATCGGATAGTGACCCCGTTCATTCGGTTGGAGTTTTTGATAAGAAAAATTTAGCCAATTATAAACCTCAAGTTTTCTATTTTTGACTTCAAAAATGCCATAGTAGGGAATGCGGATAATCCGTTCATACACCCAGAATTTACCGGGTTTAGTGGTTTCTCCTTCAGCGGAAACTGATAAGGGTGTAGCATCTCGTTCCTCGTCTCCATTGCCACTGGCAAATTCTAAGGCAATCATTGGTGCCATTAATTCCCGCCAGAGAACATAAGAACGACGGATTTCACCATTCAGTAATGGGGGAACATTGGGAACATAGAACCAATCGGGAGCCTCTGCACCTTTTTCTGGGGGTTCGGTTTCGCGCCAGTAGATACCGCAGTCTTGCCCAATAGCATAGTCACCATCGGGATGGAGTTGCTGCAAAACTAGACCAATGGAATCGGTCAAAATTAGGCTTTGAGGATGTTCTTGGAAATTCTTCACAAACGTACCATCAGATTCGGGTAGTTGGGTATGGTCAGGAAAGGCAGGGGGGAAATCAATTTTAGTTTGAGTCATGTCTTAATCACAGGTAACAGAGAATCTACTCAATTTCAGTGTCTTATGTCAGGGTAAAGTTTAAATAACTTTGTATGGTTGGTAAGTGTAGTACTTCGGTCGTGAATCTAGCCGGATATGCAACCAATACACCCCTAAACCAGAGGTGCTTAACCAGGTGGGATGCTCATCAAGCCGTTGTTCTAACGCTGACCCCACATTTTGCCACAAGGCGTGCTGCTGATGTTCGGGTGCCTCACGCATAAAAGCCGCCAGATGGCAGTATGGAGAGGTAGAGGCTTGTGGACAAGGAACAACCAGCAACGCATCGTTTCCCAGATTCGGAAAAGTAATAATTGACTCGTTCTCTCCTGCGGCGGCAAAATGGCGGGCAAAATCACTGGGATCAGCTTGTACATTTGCCAGGTATGGACTATCAACTAGAACAAACTCGAATACCTGGTTTACAGTCGCGTCGCTGATAGCCGGTGTTTCCCAGAAAAAGGCGGAAAATGGAGCATCGGCGAGTAGGGAGATGAAGAATGCCCGAAAAGCTTGATTATGCTGCCATAGCTGGATGATTTCTGAGTAGAGAATTGGGTTACTATTGGACAGAAGAGAAATCTTCTGAATCCGACCCGCGTTTAGTGACTCGACAGATGATTTCCACATTGAGAGTTCCGGTATTCTGTTTAATGATTATACAAGTCGCTTATTTACCGAGTATAACCGCTGAATTTTATTAAAGATTAGTTAAATGAATTGAGTATTTTTGGATGCTGTTCAGTGCGGGTAAACGCCCAAGTTTATGTGGTTTTTTAACGCAGAGGGACGCAGAGGGAAAGCGCAGAGGGACGCAGAGGGATTGGAAGTATTGGGAATAAGATTTTATAGAATGACGAAGGACGAAGGACAAATGACGAAGGACGAAAGACAAATGACCCATGTCAAGCAGCGGGTTCAAGAACTGCGAAACCTCCTGCAACAAGCGAGTTATGCCTACTATGTCCTCGACAATCCCATGATGGAGGATACCGTCTATGACCAACTCTATCGGGAACTGCAAGACCTAGAAACCCAGTATCCTGAATTAGTTACGCCGGATAGTCCGACTCAGCGCGTGGGAGAGAAACCTGCATCAGAATTTTCCTCGGTTCGCCATAATATCCCCCTCTATAGTTTAGAGAATGCGTTTAATTTAGAGGAGTTGGCGAAGTGGCAAGAACGGTGGCAACGTTATGCGCCGGATATCAAGGAGTTTGCATACATCTGTGAACTGAAGATAGACGGTTCCGCGATCGCACTCACGTACAAAGACGGTATATTGGTGCGGGGAGTTACACGGGGCGATGGTGTCACGGGGGAAGATATTACCCAGAATATTCGCACGATTCGCTCGATTCCTTTACGGTTAAGTACGGAAACACCGCCGCCAATTGTAGAAGTGCGAGGCGAGGCATTTTTGCCCTTGGATGTGTTTGAAGGGATTAATCGGGAACGAGAAGCCGCAGGGGAAGCGTTATTTGCCAATCCTCGGAATGCGGCGGCGGGTACTTTGCGGCAATTAGATCCAAAAATAGTCGATCGCAGACAGTTGGATTTCTTTGCCTATACCTTACATCTTCCCGGATCAGAGGAACTGGAAACAGTGCCAACGCTGAACTCCCAATGGGAAGCTTTGGAATTTCTGCGTGATTTGGGATTCCGGGTGAATCCCCATCGGAAACGTTGCGCGTCTCTAGCAGAGGTGGAGGAGTATTATCAATATTGGGATAGTCAACGGCGTGGTTTACCCTACATGACTGATGGGGTTGTGGTTAAGCTGAATTCGTTTTCGCTACAAGAACAATTAGGCTTTACCCAAAAGTTTCCCCGATGGGCGATCGCACTCAAGTATCCCGCCGAAGAATCCCCCACACTGGTGCAAAATGTTACAGTTCAGGTGGGACGAACTGGGGCGTTAACTCCAGTGGCGGAACTCAAACCCGTACAGCTAGCCGGGACAACGGTTTCACGCGCTACTTTACATAACCGCGATCGCATCAAGGAATTAAATCTTCATATCGGTGATACCGTCATTGTTCGCAAAGCCGGGGAAATTATCCCCGAAGTCGTGCGGGTGCTTCCAGAATTACGTCCACCCGATGCTAAACCCGTACAAATGCCTACTGATTGTCCGGTGTGCCATCAACCCGTCGTGCGTCCCCCAGGGGAGGCGGTAACCCGCTGTATTAATGCGTCTTGTCCCGCGATTGTCAAAGGTTCACTCAACCACTGGGCAAGTCGTAGTGCATTGGATATCAACGGGTTAGGAGAAAAGCTGGTGAATCAGCTTGTTGATTCCGGTTTAGTCCATTCCGTTGGGGATCTTTATCAACTTACTTTAGATCAGTTAACCTCTTTAGAACGAATGGGTGAAAAATCCGCTCAGAAATTGATTCACCAAATTGAACAGTCCAAAACTCAACCTTGGTCAAGAGTTTTGTATGGTTTAGGGATTCGCTATGTGGGTACTGTGAATGCTCAAATTTTAGCGCAACAGTTTCCTAGTGTAGACCAATTAGCCGCAGCCCGTATTACTGATATTGAAAGCGTCTATGGAATTGGATCGGAAATTGCCCAATCGGTTTATGATTGGTTTCAAGTTCCCAGTAATCAGACCTTAATCAATCGACTGCGAGAGGCAAATTTGCAACTGACGGGTGAACTAAAATCCGTGTCTACAGAAGCCACATCTCAACCGTTGCAGGGGAAAATCTTTGTGATTACCGGGACATTACCCACGTTGAAGCGAGATGAGGCAAAAGAATTAATTCAAAAAGCTGGCGGGAAAGTAACCAGTTCAGTGAGTTCTAAAACGGACTATTTGCTCCTTGGTGAAGATGCCGGATCTAAATTAGAAAAAGCCCAAGAATTAGGGATTAATCAAATCAGTGAATCTGACCTTTTACAATGGTTAAATGAATAGGTAATAAGTCAATTGTAGGGCGAGTTTAGGGACAATTGTAGGGGCGGGTTTAGGGAATCAATTCAGCTAGTCACCGATAACGGAACAAAAAAAACCGCCATCTTCACCAATAACGGAACAAAAAAAACCCGCCCTCCCCACCGATAAAGGACGAATGACGAATTGATAAACTTCAGCTTAAGTCTTGGAGCGCTTGCTCCCAATCCCAAACACTTATCCCTTCACCTTGAAAGCGCGATATGTGTTTAATGTTTGTTGTGACAATTACCACTTCATCAAAATTGTCTAACTGAAAGATTGCTTGGGCGACAAGGATGACATCGCCATCTAAGCTATCATTACTTGCAGTAGGTTGACCTTGGTTTCGTACCCACGCCCATAATTCTGAGGCTTTTCGCATTGTTAAAGAAGTCAGGGGGATAAAGCGGGGAGGTTTGCTGATCTGATTGAGACGATCAATACTCTTTCGTTTTCCAGACCTTAATAATTCGCGTCTAAGTTCATAGTCGGCTATTTCTGGAACCCGTAAAGCTGTTTCCTGATTTTGTAAAGATTGCAACCAATTGATGACATTTGGTTTTATCCTCGGATGTACAACCTGACTCAATGGATGAGTATCTAACAATACAGCTCTAGTCATCTGAGTTTTACAAGGATAACCGATTATGATTTAGACCCGCCTCAATTTGAGGATAGGTTTCTTCATCGTATCCCGACTCATCAGCCATCCAGCCATTGACCAGTTCGATGACATCCTTTAGGGAATTATCTTCCGTTTCTGGGAGTGAAGATTGGTCAATGAAACTCAGACTATAATTAACACTTGGATCGTTCGATATTTTCGAGATTGTATAGGCTGAATCAGTTATTTTTTCAAGTTTTGCCAAAATATCTCGACAAACATCTCGATAAAGAGATACTGGAATATTATCCTTACGAATATTCTCGGTATTCAATAAATCTTTTGATTTCATTAAGGTATATTTGGATTGAATCAAACTATCGATTTTTGTCCTAGCCTCTAACAACTGCTCTAGAGAAAGGGCATCCAGTCGTTGAATAATTTCGTCAAGAGGTTTGGTTTCTGTCATAACAATTAAAAAGCAACTCGACTCTCTCTATCCTAACGGGGACTGAGTTTCAGCGCTGACTCCACACCACCTCTTACCCTCCTACCTCCTGCTTCCTGCCTTCTACCGTAATAACCGAACCGCACCAGAATTAGCACTCGCGTAACAAGAGTGCTAAATTTGCTAATGGAGTAACGAGTAAGTATTGGGAACCCTATGGCAAAAATCGTTTCGTTTAACGAAGAATCACGGCGAGCTTTAGAACGGGGAGTCAATGCTCTAGCAGATGCAGTCCGGATTACCCTTGGACCCAAAGGGCGGAATGTGCTGCTAGAGAAGTCCTTTGGCGCTCCCCAGATTGTTAATGATGGTATCACCGTCGCCCAAGAAATTGAACTGGAAGACCCCTTAGAAAATACGGGTGCGCGACTGATTCGAGAAGTCGCATCCAAGACCAAAGAAATTGCCGGCGATGGTACCACAACCGCTACCGTTCTGGCACAGGAGATGATTCGGCAAGGACTCAAAAACGTTGCAGCTGGTGCCAATCCAGTGGCTGTACGTCGAGGGATTGAGAAAACCATTAATCATCTGGTTAAAGAAATTCAGTCCATGGCTCAACCCGTCGTTGGCGATGCGATCGCGCAAGTCGCCACCGTCTCCGCCGGGAACGACGAGGAAGTCGGGCAAATGATTGCCGAGGCGATGGACAAGGTAACCAAGGATGGAGTAATTACCGTAGAAGAGTCAAAATCGCTCTCCACTGAACTTGAAGTCGTGGAAGGGATGCAAATTGACCGGGGTTATCTGTCGCCCTACTTTGTCAGTGATCAGGAACGGATGACGGTGGAATTTGAAGATTCCTATCTCCTGATTACTGATAAAAAAATTAATAACATCCAAGAATTAGTTCCCATCCTGGAAAAAGTTGCCCGTGCCAGCAAACCCTTACTGATTATCGCTGAAGATGTCGAAGGGGAAGCCTTAGCCACCCTGGTGGTAAACAAAGCACGGGGGGTTCTCAACGTCGCCGCCGTCAAATCGCCAGGATTTGGCGATCGCCGCAAGCAGATGCTGCAAGATATTGCCGTTCTGACTGGGGGTCAGCTCATTTCCGAAGAAATCGGTCTCACCTTAGATACCGCTTCTACTGATATGCTGGGAACGGCGCGGAAAATCACCATTGACAAAGACTCAACCACCATTGTCGCCAGTGGTGACACCAAGTCAGAAGTGGAAAAGCGCATTACTCAAATCCGCAAACAGCTTGACGAAACCGATTCTGACTACGATAAAGAGAAACTGCAAGAGCGGATTGCTAAACTTGCAGGTGGTGTGGCAGTGATTAAAGTGGGTGCCGCCACAGAAACAGAACTCAAAGATCGCAAACTGCGGATTGAAGACGCCCTGAATGCCACCAAAGCCGCGATCGATGAAGGGATTGTTCCTGGTGGTGCAACCACGTTGATTCGCTTAATTTCTAAGGTTGATGCCATCAAAGCTAGCCTGGATGCTGAAGAACAAATCGGTGCGGATATTGTTGCCAAAACCTTAGAAGCCCCCCTGCGTCAGATGGCAGATAATGCTGGGGTTGAAGGTGCGGTGATTGTCGAGAAAGTCCGAGAGAGCCAAGGCAATATCGGTTACAATGCGGCAACGGGCAAGTTGGAAGACTTAATTGCTGCGGGTATTCTCGATCCCGCTAAAGTTGTGCGTTCAGCACTTCAGAATGCCGGTTCCATTGCCGGGATGGTTTTAACCACCGAAGCCCTGGTTGTCGAGAAACCTGAGCCGAAGTCCGCAGCGCCTGACATGGGCGGCATGGGCGGCATGGGCGGCATGGGCGGCATGGGTGGCATGGGCGGCATGGGCGGCATGGGTATGATGTAGTCCTCACCCATCTCCTATAGTTCATGACTGAAGCAGCTTGTCTAGTTGGACAGGCTGCTTTTTGATTAATGATTGGAAATGTCTACTCCAACCATCTGCTGTGATCCTAGTTGTCTTTCTTGGTTGCTACACCAATAATCTGTGGGCTAACAATCCCAGGAATGTCTGCTCGAAAATGCTGGTAATCCACTCGCTCAAACCCCGCATTCTCCAATGCTACCCAGGTTTCGCGATCGGGACGGCAACCATCACCCAGAATTTTCCATAAGGGTTTCACCCAATATTGTACCCGCCGCAACCTCGTACCCTCTGGCGCAGCCACATGTTCGAGGAAAAAGAAGCGTCCACCAGGCTTGAGAACCCGTAAGACTTCCTGTAACGTCGCGGCGAGACTATCCACTGAACACAGGACAAGGGTGCTGACAACAGCATCTATACTGTTATCCTCGACATCCAATCGTTCAGCGGTTCCACGGCGAAGGTCAATGTCTAAGCCAAGGCGTTCTGCTTCTCGTCTCAGATAGGAATGCATAAATGGGTTCGGTTCAATCCCAATCCAATGGATGTCGGACGGATAATAGGGTAAGTTAGGACCCGTACCAGGACCAATTTCTAAAACATTACCATGCAAGTCAGCAAATAAGGCTTGCTTCTGGTCAGTCATTTGGGCTTCGTACTTGGCAGTACCGTGAGCCATCAGCCAAGCAAACAGACGTTTGTACCAGTTTGGGGAATCGTGAATTTTTGATTCTACAGATTGCGTCTTAGTTGTCATTTTTTGTGTTTGAATCTGGTGGTCAATTTCTATGTTTTAAGAGTGAAGATGCTTCAAAAGCCTCTTTCTACAGGGGCTGACCAATGCCAGCCGCTTGGAGTTTTTCTCGATTAGGCTTGCCCCTGAGGACAAGTGTTCCGTTGATAGCGATCGCGCGCGGGAACTGCATTGACTCCATACTGCTGGGCTTTCTCTGTTGAGGTACTCTCTCGTAGGTCATAGATCGATACCTCACAACTGGGACAAGTCAGTTCTTGCACCAACTTAACTGTTTCATTGCACAGAGAACAGTCAGCCGTAAAAATCTCAACTTGACGTTTGGTCATGATATTCACCAAGAACTCTCTTGGCTCCTATTATTAAATTTGCCGATCGCCTATTTTTTGAGTAACACTGGATGAGACGATGGCAGAGAAGGATTAAACTATGCTCGTATTTTTTATTCATGGTGTTGCCACATCCAACGTCAGATATGCCGAGCCACTACAACGTCTCATTCAGGAAGAGTTTGATCAACTAGGAGAATCTCGTCCCCATTTTTATTCTTGTTTTTGGGCAAATGTCCTAAAGGATGTTGGCAAGATATGGAACTGTATTCATCAAGACTTGCAGGAACTTAAGAGAGAATATCCCCAAACTAGCCCAGATGATATTTTCCGTTATCGAGAATTTCGGGAAGGATTCCTATCAGAGTTCGGCGGAGATTTTTTAAGTTACCTAAATCCTGAACGCGGTGCTGCTATCAGAAAGCTGATTGCCCAACAGCTATCCGATTTCCTGACTAAGAATCCCCAAGAAACAGAACTCCATATCATTACCCACTCGCTGGGAAGTGTTATCCTATGGGATATCTTATTTTCCGATAGATTCAGCACTGAAGACCCAGCTCATGATATTCGAGCCGTGATTCATGGCTTGAGCGAGTCTGGAAACATCAGAAAAGTGCATCTTAAGAGCATAACAACAATGGGATCACCCATTTTATTCCTGAATATGATGTTAGAGGTTAGTCCAGACAAACTTAAACAATTTGCCAATCGTTATCAAAACCAACCGCTAAGATGGCGGAATATCATTCATTCCTCAGATTTGGTTGCTTATCCGCTGCGGTCAAGCTTAAATCTCCAACTCTCTGATAACATCTTTTTTCGAGATGAATATATCTCGACTGATGCCAATCTAGCTGAAAAAGCTGCCCGTGCTGTTGGTCAATTTGAAGCAGCACTTGCATTAGGTGTCGCTGATGCTCATGGTTCTTATTGGCATTGTTCCCAAACTGCTAATATAGTTACGTCTAATATGCTGGGAAGTCAAGGAATTATCCGAGATGTGATTAATCGTTTAGATAAAGTTCGCGGCATGACTAAGAAGATGTTGGATTTTACCAAAGATAGTCCGACCAATAGAACTTTACAGTCGCTCAATTTTCCAGATAAGAGTGGAATCCTATACCTCGTTGTCAATCCGGTTAAAGTTCATTATATTTATGTTTATGATGATAAAGATAACTGTAAATTTGCTGGATATGTAGGTTGGATGGATACTGATGGATTAAAACAAGAAGTTGAATGGATTAAACTAAATCTTTGTGCCAAGTCACGGAATAATCCTTATCCTAAGTATAAAAAGGAGCGCTAAATGACACAACGACGTTTCCCAGGGGGCAGGTTAGCCACAAAATCAGATGATGACGATGACGACGAAGATCTATTTGAGTATTTCTATGATAAGCCAGGGAGTCTACCGGGAACCTTAAGCATTGATGAAGATGCTTGTCCATCATTCATCGTTCTGATTGACTACAACGAAAGCCACGCCAATCGCGTCACCAATTTAACCCCAGACGCCTGTATACCTTACCTGACAAGTGACTCTGTATCTTGGCTTGATATTCAGGGGTTAGGCAGTGAAGATATTTTATTAAGTGTGGGACAAATTTTTGGGTTACATCCCCTGCTATTGGAGGATGTTGTTAATGTTCCTCAACGCCCAAAATTGGAGGATTACAACGACCAGTTACTGATTATATCCCAGATGGTCATGCCTAAACCCACAGAAGATGGGTTCTGGATTGAGCAAGTGAGTTTTATCTTAGGGAAATCCTATTTGCTGACATTTCAGGAGGAACCAGAACGGGATTGTTTTGAACCAGTACGCGATCGCATTCGGGCAAATAAGGGTAAAATACGTCAAGCGGGTGCGGATTATCTGGCTTATGCGCTCTTAGATGCGATCATTGATGGGTTTTTTCCCGTACTAGAAGACTATGGGGAACGCATTGAGGCTTTAGAGGATGAAGTGATTCTCAACCCTAGTCATCAAACTCTGGAGAAAATTTACCAGGTTCGTCGGGAATTACTGGCGTTACGCCGTTCGATTTGGCCCCAACGCAGTGCGATTAATTCACTAATTCGCGACGGTAGTGATTTGATTAGTTCAGATGTTCGTATTTATCTCCGGGACTGTTATGACCATACAATTCAGGTTTTGGATATGGTGGAAACCTATCGGGAATTAGCTTCAGGTTTGATGGATGTTTACTTGTCCTCAGTTAGCAATAAAATGAATGAGGTGATGAAAGTATTGACCGTAATGTCAACGGTTTTCATTCCAATCACCTTTATCGCTGGGGTTTATGGGATGAACTTCCAATATATGCCAGAATTAACCTGGCGTTGGGGATACTTTGTCTGTTGGGGAGTAATGATCACAATCGCGGCGTCTCTCTGCTTCTTTTTTTGGCGTCGCGGCTGGTTCAAGGATTCTCGATTAACCAAGCCTGATTAGTGTCATCCGTTAACTGTTGACTAATAACTTTTCACGAGTTGCTTGCCTGTTGTGTATTGATTAGGGGTTATAATTTTATGGATTTAGCTACCGAAGTTGCCAGAAATGTATTGGTATTAACAATTTATTTTATTGTAGTCGCCTTAGTTTTTAACCGAGCCTTTCAATCCCTAGATAAGCTCGTAAACTTTGAAACTGATTCCGCCTATCTCAATAAGGAATTATCCGCCAACAAGCTACAGGATATTCTGAACGTAAAATTTTCATTCGCTGAGAAATACGAATTGGATGAACTGCACCGATTATGCATGAGTATTGAAAATAAATCTAAAGATGTTTTCGTTGAAATTGATTGGAAACAGTGCTTTATTAGTGATTTTGATAAACGGATACGACGAGCTATTCGCGTGATTCCCGGCAAAAATGAGGCAGCCGCTCAGTCACCAAGTACGATTCTTCCCGGTCAAACTCTAAAAGAAGAGATCAGCGATGAAAAGATCGGTTCCCCCCTTTTTGATCCCAAAAAGCTGCAAGCAGCAGCTGACAAAACCGACTATTTTTACTTGCGCTTATTCTTGAAAATATCGGAGGCAAATGTAGGTGGACGTTCCTGCAACCTACGCTGTCAGTTCATTGCCAAAAATCTGTCTTGGCAAAAAGCACTAGCCCTCGCCTTGCAACCCAAATAATTACGGTTATCTGCTTCAATAAATAGCCCACAGCGGTTAAAATAGAGAATAAGGAGAGAGTCGGCGCAGGTGGTTGCGGATTCACCCTAACGGTGAATCTGAGGAAAGTCCGGGCTCCCGAAAGACCAAACTTGCTGGGTAACGCCCAGTGCGGGTAACCGTGAGGATAGTGCCACAGAAACATACCGCCAATTTGTCATGAGTCACTAGTCTTAATGTCTATAAAAAAGCACATAAGACAAAGGACAATTGACAAATTGGTAAGGGTGCAAAGGTGCGGTAAGAGCGCACCAGCAGCATCGAGAGGTGCTGGCTCGGTAAACCCCGGTTGGGTGCAAGGTCGTTAGGAACTACGGTTGGTCTTTTACCAGTTCCTGCTTAAAGAGCCGCTAGAGGCGTCTGGTAACAGACGTCCCAGATAGATAACCACCCTCCTAGTAGTTAGCTAGGAGAACAGAACCCGGCTTACGTCCGACTCTCTCCCTTCTAGTCATCAGTCTATTGTAGGGGCTCTTTTCACTGATAACGTTTGACAAAAACCAATAACTTAACTAAACCCGCCCTTGAACACAAGTCATAAATGAATTATGACCATTGACCCCAGACGACACAAACAACTGCAAAAATTAGTGCAAAAGCTCGGATTACTTGACAATGCACCTGTTCAATGGTATCTAATCGACTTGGCGCTGACTCACCCCAGTATGTCCGCCGATGTGAACTATGATCAGTTGGAATTTGTCGGGGATGCTGTGGTGCGAATTGCTGCCTCAGAGTTATTATTTGAAACCTATCCCAACGCTAAAGTCGGTGACTTTGCGGCAATTCGTTCCGTGTTAGTGAGCGATCGCGTCTTGGCTCAATTGGCTCAAGAGTACGGACTGGAGCGATACTTGCTCCTAGCTCCCAGCGCGGCGGCTGATAAAATGGGTGAGACTTCACGACGGGCTGATGCCTTTGAAGCGATGTTAGGCGCACTCTATTTAAGTACCCACACCTTAGAATTAATTCGCCCTTGGCTTGATCCTCATTTTCAGCGATTAACTGAAGAAATTCTTAAAGATCCCGCCCGCCAAAACTATAAAGATGCTCTCCAAGAATGGACTCAAGCTCACTATAAACGTTTACCCGAATATCGCCTTACCGAAACCAATACCGTTGAGGTAAATGAGAATCGTTTTACTGCCCAAGTTTGGTTTCAAGGTCAGCAATTGGGTGAAGGAAAAGGGCGCTCTAAAAAAGCGGCAGAACAAGCCGCCGCTAAAGATGCTTTTGCTAAAGTCATTAGTCATTAGTCATTAGTCATTAGTCATCGTGACATCAGGGTGAAAAAACGCTCATAGTGAAACCCACCCCGAAAAACTCAAAACTCAAAATTTCTATGAAGATTAAAATTGCCGTATTGGGAGCAGGACGATGGGGTACACATTTGGTGCGGAATTTCGCGTCACATCCGGATGCCCAACTGGTAGCAGTAGTTGATTCCTCTGAGGAACGCTTAACTCAGCTTAAAGAACGGTTGAAACTGAATGACAATGTGGTTCTAACAGACAATTGGCAGTCGATACGTTCCCAAATAGAGTGTGATGCGGTTGTGATCGCGACTCCGGCTGTGACTCATTATTCCCTGATTCAAGACGCCCTACAGCAAGGTTTCCATGTCCTTGCAGAAAAGCCCTTGACCCTCGATGCGGCTGAATGCCAACAGTTGTCTGATTTAGCCCGTCAACAGCAGCGCCAATTGATGGTGGATCATACCTATTTATTTCATCCGGCTGTTGAGCAGGGCAAAGCGGTGGTGCAATCGGGGTGTTTAGGAGAATTGCGCTATGGCTATGCTGCTCGGACTAATCTAGGACCGGTGCGTCAGGATGTAGACGCGCTGTGGGATTTAGCGATTCATGATATCGCGATCTTCAATACCTGGTTAGGTGAGCAACCTGTGCAAGTTCAAGCCACGGGACGAGTGTGGTTACAACGTCAAGAAGGAGCAAGGGACACGGCTGTAGGGGCTCCTTTGACTGATAAAGTTTCGCTGCAAACCTCTAACGTAACTAAACCTGCCCTTCTTAGTGAGCAAGATTTAGCAGATTTTGTTTACATTATTTTGACGTACCAGACGGGTTTTCAGGCATATATTCACTTATGTTGGCTCAACCCGGATAAACAACGGCGTTTGGGGGTAGTGGGGAGTCAAGGAACGTTGATTTTTGATGAGATGCAAAATGATACGCCTCTGACGCTTCAGCATGGGTATTTTGAGCAAAGTGGAGATGTTTTTACGCCTGCGGGTTTACGGCGTGAAGTCATAGAAATCAAGGGGAGCGAACCTTTGGCGGTGGTGTGCGATCGCTTTTTGCAGAGTGTACGCGGTAATCAACCTGTCTCAGAGTCTTCAGGCTGGGTGGCGGCTCAATTGGTCAATATCCTCAGTTGTCTATCCCAGTCTCTCCAACAGGGGGGAGAGCCGATTAAGGTTCCCCGGCTATCTGAGCGGTCAACTTGACATCCCATCGCGCTCAAGCAAGGTAGCTTAAGTTTCTTCTGGATTATCTTCAGGAAAGACAACATCTTCATACAGCAAAGAAATAGGACATCGGAAATCAACGCTAGTTAAATACACCTCTAGTTCTGTGCCGTTAGCCGTTGTTTCTTCAAATGAATAAGACGTGAGTTCCCATTTTCCTTTCTCATTGAGCCGATAGGATTCCACGTTCATTTTGTCTGGCTCAATCAGAACATATTCTTTTAAGGTATCAATCCGACGATAATGCTTAAATTTATTGCCGCGATCAAAAGCTTCTGTACCTGGAGACAGGACTTCTACCAGTAAACAGGGATGATAGATAATTTTACGCGCTCTTTGATCTCGCAGATCGCAACTAACCATCACATCTGGATAGTGAAAAGGTCCCTGAAGCGAAACTCCTACTTTGGCATCTGCCATAAAGACTTTACAGCCTTTACCCCGCAGGTGATTTTTGAGTGCAGATGTCAGATTGACGGCAATGGAGTTATGGGGAAGGGTTCCCCCTGTCATCGCAAAAACTTCCCCATTAATATAGTCGTACTTTATGGGCTGTTGTTCTTCCCATTCCAGATACTCCTGAGGAGTCATTAATTGAGGTTGGGGTTGAGCAATCATTTGAAATGTTTCCTTTCAATATGAGACATGGGATAGTTCTTCCGGCGCTGTCAATCCCGTAGGTAATCCTAAGTTGATAAATTAATCGGTTGTAACTTTTCCGTTAATCTCGCCAATTGACTCCTGAGGTTTAGACAAGTCTGTTGATAGCTGTGCGGGTTGCTCATTATCCCGTTTAGCTTCTGTCTCCTTTCCTGTTGTTTGGACAAGGGGTAAGCTAATATTTACCGTCGTTCCCTGACCTTCTCCAGCACTAAACAGAGTAATTGTCCCCCCCATCAATTCGATCAAGTTGCGGGAAATAGCCAGACCGAGACCTGTACCACCGTACTTGCGTGTGGTTGACCCATCTACCATGACAAAGGGACGAAAAAGTTTAGACTGTTGCACGGGATCAATGCCAATTCCCGTATCTTTAACCGTTACAACAACTTGGGAAAGCAACTCTCCAGTTCCCTGAGCTTTAGTGACTTGCCCATTGCTGGGAGTATTGGAGACGCGAGCAATAGAGGTAGAATCATCAGCACTTACTAATGGCTGGGTCTTTTCACTGGCTGGTTCAATCCGCGTACTGACTGTAATGCTGCCCGAATCGGTAAATTTTTCGGAATTACCAATAACATTGATCAGGACTTGCTTAAGTTTAGCGGGATCGGCGCGGACTGGAAGTTTTTCATGTAAGTCTTTTGTATGGAAATCGATACCCTTCACTTGAATCGGTACTGCCTGCAAGTGAATCACTTCATCAAGTAGTTGACGCAGATCGATAAGTTCAATTTCAACCGATAGTTTACCCGACTCAAGCTTTGCCAAATCCAAAATATCGTTGATAATTTTCAACAGGTGAATGGCAGCATCATCGGCTCGTTGTAAAAAGTCTAGTTCTTCCTCGCGGTCATCACAGAAACCATCTTTGACCAGTCGCAGGGAACCAATAATACCATTGAGGGGAGTTCTCAGTTCGTGGGATGTCGTGGCAAGAAACTCATTCTTAAGCTGGTTGGCGGCTTGGGCTTCTTTCCAGGCGGCTTCAAGTTCTTCCGCCCAATGTTTGAGGCGCTCAAACATGGCATCAAGGGCTTCGGCTAATTGGTTAATTTCTCGAATTTTGAAGGTATGAGGAATGCGATAGTTAGAGTGAAGCTGGGATTCATGGAGGGCGCAATCTCTGAGCTTTTCTAAGGGACGGGCTAAATCGCGGGCAATATAAATCGTGGCTAAAATACTGGCAGCAATTAAGCCACAGGTGAGGATAAACAGAACTTGGCGGATATCCTGAAGACCGACCAACGCACTCTTTAAGGGAGTAACGGCGAGAATAATCCATTGTTGGTCGGATTGGTCGCTAATCGGACTTTTAATCGCGGTGTAGCCAGCGAGGAATTCCTGAGCGTCCTTTTCCAAGGCAAGATGGATAAAGGACTCACGACCTGCGATCGCGTCTTCGACCAGACTTTGAAATCTTGGAGAATCGAGTTGTTCGTTGATATTGCGTCCCACTTGCTTGGGGATGGGATGCACCAGAATCTTACCTGATTGCGTAATTACCACGGGTTCGCCAGACAGTGAACCGGGCTGGATATATTTGGACTGGAGTAAGGTTGAGCGAATACTCAAAGCATATTGAAGTTGACCATCGGAGTTATAAACGGGCGCACTCAACAGAATGGGGAGTTGAGTTTTGGCTGAGATGGCTTCGGCTTGCTTTTTGGGGGGGGTTGAGGGTGCTGGGGGAAGTAGCACTGTTACCTTAATTTGAGACGGATCTGAAGAGACCTCACCTTGCTGTCTAGACCATTGCGATACCACTGGCTGAGTGACGAGTAACGGTTCGTCACAGGTACTGCTAACGATATCTTGAGTCTGGATATCACTCAACTGCACGCAATTGATCGGGGTTGGTAGTTGTTGCGCCAGTTGATTGACAAATTGTTGATAGGCTGTCGATGACTGAGATTGAAGGACTATGGCTTGGCTAGCGGTCAGCAGGTTGGCTTTTAACGCTGAAATCGCCTCTTGAATGCTGTCCCCTTTTCTCACAGCACTTTCGGTTAAATTTTGACGTGCTGTGTCGAGAAGCGTTGAGCGTGCTTTTGTGTAGGTCACATAAACTCCCAAGAGCAACACTGGTACGCTGAGTAACAACAGGCGTGACAGCAGAACACGACGAAAGGAGGATTGACCTGGCTTAGCCATAAGATGTGCTGGTGTGATAAGAAGAAAACGCAAAAGAAAAAGTAATCTTTAATACAGTTTACGAGTCACCGAGTCTCCATGAAAACCCCTTATATCTATCCTAGAACTATTCAAAACTTCTTTCGATTGTTCTGATTTAGTTGCAGATATTCAGACAATAGTTGGGTCAATTGCGCCAAAATAGTCACCATTGTTGTTTTTTGCCCCAGACAACTATGCCGGAAACATCTGCCATCAATCGACCCCATACTACCGTTGTTTTAGCAATGAGTGCTGATGGTAAGATTGCGGATATGACGCGATCGCCTGCTCGATTCTCATCGCCTGCGGATCAAGCCCATCTGGAAAACCAGGTGGCATTAGCGGATGGTGTTTTGTTCGGTGCAGGGACTCTCCGGGCTTATGGGACTACTCGGATTGTCTCAAATCCCCACTTACGGCAACAGCGTCAACAACGGGGCTTACCCATCCAACCTGTGCAGATTGTTTGCTCCCGTCTAGCTCAATTCGATCCGCAATTACGCTTTTTTCGCCAAAACGTGCCACGTTGGCTGTTGACGACACCAGCCGGTGCTACATCATGGCAGGATGAGTCAGATTATTTTGAGCGAATTTTGGTTGTGAACACCTCTAGTGATGGGATGAATTGGCATGACGCTTATCAACAGCTAAACCAATTGGGAATCCAAAGGCTTGCCGTCTTAGGGGGGGGTGAATTAATGGCGTCTCTACTCGCTGCTGATGTAATCGATGAACTCTGGTTCACAGTTTGCCCCCTGATTTTAGGAGGTGCAGCTGCCCCAACGCCAGTGGAGGGGTCTGGATTTTCGGAGCAATTGGCAAGGCGTTTAGAACTTTTGGCGGTTGAGAGGATTGAGCAAGAGTTATTTGTGCACTATCGCCTGTTGAGGGGATGAGATGGGGGAGTAGTAGAGACGTTGCAGGCAACGTCTCTACTCTCTTAAATAAAGGGCAGGTTTTGTCGCCAAGCTGGGAACAACAGTCAAGATTAGTCCCTAAACCCGCCCCTACAAATTCACCATGCCCTATCAGCGAAGTGAAGGGTCAAAATAAACTCTACTATGTTAACTTATGTAAATAACCCCTCCAACCCTTGCCAATGACAAATGACAAATGACGATCTTCACCGTTCATTTTAACCCCTGCCAACCTAGACCTAATTATAGATTTTCCCAATGGTTTACCAACCGCAGACTGACTATTCCGTTACCTGGGTTAACCGGATCGCTGATATTCCCCAAGCGGCTTGGGATGCCCTTGCCCAACCCCTGAAAACACCGTTTCTAGAATGGGATTGGTTGAATAATTTAGAAACATCGGGAAGTGCGACGTCTAAAACGGGATGGTTGCCCAATCACTTAACGGTATGGCTAAACCGACAGCTTATTGCCGCTGCGCCCTTCTACATTAAAGGTCATAGCTATGGAGAATTTGTCTTTGATCACCAATGGGCAGATCTATCCAATCGCTTAGGCGTTCGCTACTATCCAAAGCTATTGGGAATGACGCCGTTTACCCCAGCAGGCGGTTACCGATTTTTAATCGCACCTGGAGAAGATGAAGATGAACTCACTGAGATTATGATCAGTGCTATTGACCACTTTTGCGGGAATAACCGGATTAGCGGCTGTCATTTTCTCTTTGTTGACTCTGAATGGCGACAGGTGATGGAACGCCATGGTTTTACTAGCTGGTTGCATCACAGTTATATTTGGCAGAATAAAGGGTTTAGTAGTTTTGATGATTATCTGAGTATCTTTAACGCCAATCAGCGGCGTAATATTAAGCGGGAACGTAAAGCGGTTACCCAAGCCGGACTGCGTTTGATTCCTTTAGTCGGGGATGATATTCCAAAATCATTATTTCCCCTGATTCATAACTTCTATAGCAGCACCTGCGATAAGTTTTTTTGGGGTAGTAAGTATCTGACGCGCAAATTTTTTGAACAGTTGTATCCCGACTATCGTCATCGCGTGGTATTGGTGGCGGCTTATCGAGATGATGATGACCGACATCCGGTGGGAATGTCGTTTTGTATTCATAAGGGCGATCAGTTGTATGGGCGTTATTGGGGCTGTTTTGAGGAATATGATTGCCTACATTTCGATGCTTGCTATTACACCCCCATAGAATGGGCGATCGCGAATGGGATTAATATGTTTGATCCGGGCGCAGGGGGACGCCACAAGAGACGGCGAGGATTTCCGGCTACACCGAATCACAGTCTGCACCGATTTTATAATCAACGCCTGATGCAAATTTTGCGCCACTATATTGGTGAGGTGAATGAAATGGAACAAGAAGAAATCGATGCGATTAATAACGACTTACCATTTACTAAACGAGACATTGAATTTTTGGTTCAGGATTGATTTTGTCGGGCAATGATCACTTATGAAAGTCTCTTTGTTTCCTAACTAACCTCAGCATAATTGGCAGGAGTCTGAATTTTCGTCCCAATTGTCCATTTGAGTCTTCTGCCTCCTACCCTCTGCCTGCTTTAAAGTGTCCAAGCACGGTACTATTCAAGAAGGGAAACATTGAGTTAAGAAAAGATGAACCAAACAGCAGAAGACCTGCGTACTATTGATGACAAACTGTCTAAGCGGGAAATTGAACTTGATCCTGGTGGATATTTTATTATCTACCTTGACCGGGATGGGGGGTTAATTTGTGCCAAACATTTCACCAATGTGATCGATGATCGCGGTTTAGCCGTTGACCCAGAAACAGGTAAACCGATTCCCGCACGGGGGAAGGTGGAACGGACTCATACTACCTTATTTACAGGTAGAACCGCCAAGGAAATTTGTGTGACTATTTTTGAGCAAACCCAGCCCTGTCCAGTCACAATGTTAGATCATGGGGCTTATTTAGGACGGGAGTTTATGCGGGCTGAGTATGCTTTAATTACTGGACAGGAGTATGTCCAAGATTAGCGCCTCACAGGGAACAGTGGCAAATGACAAATGACAAATGACCAACTTAGCCAGAGAAGCCCTGATAAAAGAAGTAGGTTGCCATCGGTACTACTGTAGCGACAACCAATAAGACAACAACCCAGATGGTCGAGTTTTTGGTGTCAGTTTCTTCAGCACTGGTAAATGTGCCTTCAACCTGAACCGTTTCTTCGACAACCGGAGGACCGGGATCAGGTTGACCCGATAGAACAGCAACTAAGCGATCGCTAGCCTCTAAAAAAGACTTATTGTACTTGTTACCATCCCGTAAGGGGACTGTCATTGTTTCTGAGGCGACACTTTCGGCGATGTCGTCGGGCATAATTGACTTGACTGCTTCCCCGGTGACAATGGCAGTATTATTGGTCAGGGTATCAATCAGCAGCAACGTTTGATTGGCTTGTGCTTCCGGTGTCGGATACCATTTTTCAAATAGGGCTTGGGCAAAGCTGTCTGCGGTTTCACCGTAGTCTAAACGGCGAATGGTCACAAATCTGACTTCCTTGTCGGTTTTCTGGGCTAAGTCTTCCAAGCTTTTGCTCAACTTGCCTTCACTCAGGCGGCTGAGTACGTCGGCTTGATCAATCACCCAGGTTGGTTCACCCGCGTTGACCTTGGGCATTTGGTAGACGCCTATAGCGTTGGCAGGTGTAGCTACCAATCCGCTGACTAAAACGCCCAGCAATAGCGGTAGTATTAGACGTTTCAGGTTTTTGTATAGTTGATTGAAGATTTGTCTCATTTACTGACTCTTGAGATTACTATTTTTTTCAAAATACTACAATAATAGTGAACGACCGACTTTTAGCTCATGTCTTGACATCGAGCCGCATTTGTGCAGGTCATATCCCTGATTTCTCCAAGAAGTCAGGGGTTTTGGTCTGTGGGCGTAGATGATGATTCATGCCGATTACTCCATGGAGACACGGCGGTGCTATATCCTTAACCTATAACTAATTTGATGAAGTTTTTTAAAGGTCTTCCCATATTCTGCCATGGGATTACCCCTCCCTGCGTACAATGTTAAGTCAGGTATTTTTGTAAACATTCAGAGTGAGAGGCAACATCTAAATGGCAGATGCAAGAGATATGGAAATGGTAAAACCTTATGGGGGTGACCCTTTTGTGGGTCATTTATCGACTCCTATCAGCGATTCGGCGTTTACCAGAGCGTTTATTGGCAACCTGCCAGCTTACCGCAAAGGGCTATCCCCGTTTCTACGCGGTTTGGAAATTGGCATGGCTCATGGTTACTTCCTGCTTGGTCCGTGGGTTGTATTTGGACCGTTACGGGATTATGAACCTGCCAGGTACCTGGGCGGCTTAGTCGGCGCCTTGGTGTTAGTTCTTCTGGGAACCGCCGGAATGGCAGCTTGGGGATTAGTGTCGCTCAAAGACGCCGCCGAAAGCCCTCCGAGTACAGAACGGCTCAAAACCTCTGAAGGTTGGAGTGAATTTGCGGGTGGATTCTTTGTTGGAGGTATGGGTGGCGCTTTCGTTGCCTATTTCTTACTTGAGAATTTTGAGACGGTGGATGCCATTTTCCGGGGTTTGGTTAATAACTAACCCCTATGGTTCACGAATTGAGTAATATTTGTTTGGGACTCTTGTAAATTTAGATAGGACAATTTGACATGACCGGTTCTTATGCAGCTTCGTTTTTACCCTGGATTCTGATTCCTGTCGTCTGTTGGCTCATGCCTGCGGTGGTGATGGGACTTCTGTTTATCTACATCGAAAGTGACGCCTAACTTTAGTGCGAGCATCTTGCTCGCCATCTGATCTCGCATTGTGAGGGGAGCATTGTGGGCGAGACGCTCACGGCTGCATGTTAATGCAAGTAGGTTGGGCTTTTGGAACGAAACCTAACTTATCGGGTTAGCTTGAATATTGTGTGCTTTCCTTGACATGCTTCCGACGCTAACAGAATCTGATCCATCTTTGTCACTTTGGGGTTGGGTTCTGGGCGAAGCATTCTTGAATCAGCTTATGGGCTTCGTACTAAGTTGTTGGCAAGAATGCTTCGCCCCTACGAGTTGTTGGCAAGAATGCTTCGCCCCTACGAGTTGTTGGCAAGAATGGGCGATTTCCTAGGAGAATATTGATTGTTATTCCGATATAACATCTGATGGAAGGTGACAACCACGGTGTATTCATCTCTATCACAAGAAACCTTAAAACTACGCTGGGGATACAGTGACTTGAGATGATTTGCCCACATTTGTTTGAGCACTTGTCCTAAATAAAATAAGCAAGAAGAGGCGACTAGAAGTCACAGCTACACAAACAAAGTCCGCCTGCGCGGACTGGGTTATAACGGGGGTAGCTAACCCGGATTTGGTATCACCACAAAACTTATTCAGCAGCCCCTATTTAGGTGTGCCAACTAGCTACAAATGTAAACTTTTATAAAGCTTGCTCCCCTCACCCAAGCCTAGTGGTACGATGAACAACTAATAGCTAGGGGTGCCTGAGCAACCAGGCTGAGATTACACCCTGAGAACCTGAGACTGGTTAAGACCAGCGGAGGGAAGCGGTTTATTAAAAGGAATCTAATATGAGATCAGAATGGGTCGCTAAGCGGCAGGGACAGGGTAATGTTACACAAATGCACTACGCCCGCCAAGGTGTGATTACCGAGGAAATGCATTATGTCGCAGGGCGGGAAAACCTCTCCCCAGAACTGATTCGGGATGAGGTGGCGCGGGGACGAATGATTATTCCTGCCAATACTAACCATACCAACTTAGAACCGATGTGTATCGGCATCGCGTCTAAGTGTAAAGTCAATGCCAATATTGGTGCGTCTCCCAATTCTTCCAATATTGACGAAGAAGTCGCTAAATTGAACCTAGCGGTTAAATATGGCGCCGATACTGTGATGGATTTATCCACGGGGGGTGGGAACCTAGATGAAATCCGCACGGCGATTATCAACGCTTCCCCTGTACCCATTGGCACAGTACCAGTGTACCAAGCCCTGGAAAGCGTTCACGGTACGATAGAAAACCTGACCCCGGATGACTTTCTCCAGATTATTGAGAAACATGCCCAGCAGGGAGTTGATTACCAAACCATTCACGCGGGACTTCTGATTGAACATCTACCCTTGGTGAGAAATCGCCTAACCGGTATTGTTTCTCGCGGTGGCGGTATCCTGGCGAAGTGGATGCTGCACCACCATAAGCAGAATCCTCTGTACACTCACTTCGACGATATTATCGAGATTTTCAAGAAGTACGATGTTTCCTTCAGTTTAGGCGATTCCCTACGTCCCGGCTGTACTCATGATGCCTCTGACGAAGCGCAATTGGCAGAACTGAAAACCCTGGGACAACTGACTCGCCGCGCTTGGGAACATGATGTGCAAGTGATGGTGGAAGGTCCGGGTCATGTGCCGATGGATCAAATTGAGTTTAATGTCAAAAAGCAGATGGAAGAGTGTTCTGAAGCACCCTTCTATGTGCTCGGACCCTTGGTGACTGATATTGCCCCTGGTTATGACCATATCACGTCCGCGATCGGGGCAGCAATGGCGGGTTGGTATGGGACAGCCATGCTGTGCTATGTGACGCCGAAAGAACACTTAGGACTACCGGATGCTGAAGATGTGCGAAATGGCTTAATTGCCTATAAAATCGCTGCCCATGCTGCTGATATTGGACGCCATCGCCCTGGCGCACGAGACAGAGACGATGAACTCTCCCGCGCCCGTTATAACTTCGACTGGAATCGCCAGTTTGAGTTATCACTTGACCCCGATCGTGCAAAAGAATATCACGACGAAACTTTGCCCGCAGATATCTATAAAACGGCTGAATTCTGCTCAATGTGTGGACCCAAGTTCTGCCCAATGCAGACCAAGGTTGATGCGGATGCGTTGACAGAATTGGAGAAGTTCTTAGCCAAGGAACCTGTTAAGCAAAGCTAACTTTAGATTATAACACATAGAACAAGAAGGTGGGTAATACCCACCTTTTTTTGTTTTTTATGAGTCGGAATTGATGCTTAGGGCTTATGCAAGTTTTCACGGTTTCAGTCAAAATAGTTACCAGCAAGTCATTAATGTTCATCCTTCAAGTGGTGTGGCTACCATTTAGATACATTGTGCAGTGTTTCAAAACGGTTAACCCTTGTTTAAGCCGAATCGTCAAAGTAAACGATTAAAAAAAAATCTGCTTAGAGGAATTGTCAGTCTCATCAGATGGCTGGCAAAACTTGGTAAAGGTTTATATAACACGATAATGTCGCTGCGATCGCGTCGGCGTTCCTCTACCCCACCCCCGATGCAAGCTGCACCCTTACCCGCCAACGAAGCAGAACGGCTCAAAGCTCTGCGGGGGTACAACATCCTTGATACACTACCCGAACAAGACTTTGATGACATGACGATGTTAGCCTCACACATCTGTGGGACTCCCATCGCCCTGATTAGCCTGATTGATCAAAATCGCCAGTGGTTTAAGTCAAAAGTTGGCATCGATGCGACACAAACACCCAGAGAACAGGCATTTTGCGCTCATGCTATTCTGAATCCCGAAGATATCATGGTTGTACCCAATGCCTTAGAAGACGAGCGGTTTGCCGGGAACCCTCTGGTAACGTCTGATCCGAATATTCGATTTTATGCTGGTGCTCCTTTAGTAACAAAGGATGGTTTTCCCCTGGGAACCCTCTGTGTGATTGACCAGATTCCTCACGATCTCACACCGCAACAGATCACCGCCCTCCAAGCTTTAAGCCGTCAGGTGATTAACCAAATGGAACTACGATTGAATTTAACCCGGTTAAATCGCCAAGTTGCTAGGCGCCAGGAAGTCGAAGCCAAGCAGCGAGTATCAGATCAGCAAGTCGTCGAACTCCTCGAAAGCATGACCGATGGGTTTTTTGCCTTGGATAGACAATGGCGATTTACCTATATCAACAAAGTCGGCGCTCAAATTTTACAGCGCCAACCTGAAGAATTACTGCGCCAAAATCTCTGGGATACTTTTCCCGATGCGGTGGGTTCAAAATTTGATCAGCAATATCACAAAGCGATGGATCAACAGAGTCCTGTCACCTTTGAAGCCTTCTACCCACCCATCAGATGCTGGTTTGAAGTGCGAGCTTTTCCCTCCTATGAAGGACTCTCAGTTTTCTTTCATGACATTACCCAACGCAAGCAAACCGATGCGGCTTTAAAACGGGAAAAGCAAAAAGTTGAGAACTTGTTACTCAATATTTTGCCCCAAACTATTGCCAAGCAGTTGCAACATGAGCCAGGATTAATCGCCCAGAAACATGAAGATGTGACCATTTTATTTGCCGACTTAGTGAAATTCACTCAACTAGCGGGGCAGATTTCTCCCCAAGAACTGGTTAGCTTGCTCAACATGATCGTTTCTACATTTGATCGATTAGCCCAAAAGCATGGTTTGGAAAAAATTAAGACCATTGGTGATGCTTATATGGTAGTTGGCGGACTACCTACCCCTCAGAGCAACCATGTCGATGCGATCGCGCAAATGGCACTGGATATGCAACAGAGCCTTGAACAAATCAATACCTCAACGGGTAAGAATTTTCGTTTGCGGATTGGGATTAACACCGGAGTCGTTATTGCTGGCGTTATTGGTACGACTAAGTTTAGCTATGACATTTGGGGTGACGCAGTGAATATCGCTAGTCGCATGGAATCTCGCGGTCAACCCGACAAAATTCAGGTGACTGAGATAACGTATCAGCGCTTGCGAGACAAGTTTGAGTTAGTCGAACGGGGATTTATCCGGGTTAAAGGCAAGGGTAAAATGAAAACCTATTGGTTAATGGGTGAAAAGCCGAAAATTGTGCAACAGTAAGAAGTAGGCGAACCGCTCGCACTCCTATTCCCTTCTACCTTCTGCCTTCTACTATAAATCGTGACCAATTTGAGGGTTAATGGATGTCTCACAATCTACAGAGGAAGCAGGAAAACTGAATGATATCGCTAACGCCATACCAGAAAGAATTAAGAACATGAGCCAGGATTTGCGGCGTTGGTGTTCATCGGATTGCGTCTGTTCATCCATTAGCCAATTCCACAGTAGGAAGCAAAGACTGACGCACGGTTCTAGGTTGGATTTGAACAACCAGCCGATGAGATTAGGAATTAGGAATTCGGCTAATAGCCAGAGTTTATTTTTCCAGGTTTTGGATGTTGGAGATTTCATGGCTTGACCTCGTTAAATTTAGGCTTATGAGGTCTAGTCTGGCGATGGAATAAATAGATTGAAAACAGGAAGTAGGTAGTTAGAAAAAGTAATTCGATTGATTGGGATTGTGGTAAATTAACGATAATTATCTACAAATGGCTCGAAACAGATTATAAATAGAGGAAAATAATTGGAAATAGCTGTAAATAGTAGGTTTTATTTCTTAGGGTATTTCTAATGACAATTGACATCGGTTTTGCTACGTTAAATGTAGGGGCGCAAGGCTTGCTATCTAGGTCAACTTAAGCCACAATCTCCCTCACCCCCAGCTTAGCCAGCCCTCACCCCCAGCCCCTCTCCCAAGCGTGGGAGAGGGGAGCAAGAGGGGAGAAAGAGGGGAACAAAAAGGGATTAAGCAGCTAACTTTTCACGGTATGTGACACAAGGAAGGGAGGTAAGTTTTGATCCTTTGCTTTGTTCAAGGGAATCTGGTTTTGAGAGAGAGATTGTGTAGGGGCGGGTTTCACTACTATCTTTTTGGTTGCATCCAGATGTGACTAAACCCGCCCCGATTCAAGTTTCTAGACTTCCCCTAAAAAGTTAGGCTTTGAAGGGAAACGGGAAGGGGATAAAAGCGGGTTAGGGGATGAGGGTGAAAATGTCAAAAACCTAGGGTTAACCGTATGAATTACAATCAAAAGTTTCTGGACGATATCAACCAGCAGTTATTTCCACGAGATATTACCGATAAAAATCTCAGAGAACGCATCTTCTTTCCGCTGCGGTTTCAGCGGCGGGAGTCTCAGCCGTCTCATGTAGAAATCGCCGAAGAAATGAGTCAGACAGAACCATTACTGGGGGTTAATTGTCAAACCTCAATTAATACAACTGTACAAAATGTAATTCGGCGGCTGGTGGAGGTATTTGGTGAAGAAATGGCAAAAGATGGCGTGAATACAGCGCCGTTAATTCAGCGACAACGGGGTAAAAAAGGCGCGTGGGAGGTGGTTTATCAGTGGTTGTGGGAGGATAAGTTTCCTCGATGGCAATTGGATTGGATTTGGCAGGAGTTGGTAAAGCAGGCGGATTCTCCAGCAGATTGGATTCGATTTACTCCGGTTAATCCGGGGGATAAAAAATTAGTGGTTCCTCTGGGTAAGACGCGAGAACAACCTGTGATTGGGGTGAATATTCCCTCGATGATGCATATTGATTTAGAGTGTAATTCGGGACATTTATTATTACTGAATCGCGGCAGTGAGAGTCAGTATATAATGTGTCCATCAGCCGCGTTTGCGCCAAGGAATCGCCTCACGGGAGAAACAATACTTATGCCTCAGCTTGGGGCAATATGTGAACAAGATAAAATTAAGTTTGATAGTCTAGGCAAAGAAGAGTTTCTAGGGATTGTGGTGAATCGCTGGTTAGAGTTTCCCTGGTTAAAACCGAATGAGGAGGAACCTGCACCGATTTGGGATACTGAACGGTTGCATCAATTGTGGGTTAATTTGGAAGCAGAGGAAAATTGGCGGGGATTTTATCAGGCGTTTGAGGTGGTGGAGGTGTAGATAGACGGCTAAACTTAATCGTTTCTGTTCAATCTTTTGTTTATGTAAACGTTTTGAATACCGAGGATAAATATCAATGGACGAACAACGAATGACTGCCTATATTAATCTGATTCAATCCCTGTTAACTTGTCCCAATGGGGAAGAGTTCTCCTTATTGCAGGCGAACGCCGAATTAGTGGATCAGGAGTTTGTGCAGGTAATGAAAGCAGTTGCGGCGCAAATGGCAGAGGCGGGAAATGAGAATGCCGCGAATTGGTTACTAAAATTAGCGGAAAGGCTGAGAATTCCCTCAACCTCAGTAAACCCCCAAGACTATCTAGATTTATTGAAGTTTGTATTGCAAGCAGTGGCAACTGATAATCGTCCTCAGTCAATCTACCCTCTGCTACAAAAAAATCTGGATAAGCTGGATAATAACTTTGCCCAAATATTAACAGCGTGGACAAATAAAACTTTAACTGAAACTGAAACAAAATCAGCTATAAGTATAGCTGCAAATATTTTTTGTTTCAGCAATTTAATTCAATATTTTTATTTAGGGAATATCGCTAGCAATAAAGAAATTGCTATTACTGGATATCAAGCCGTTGCTATCGTTTTTACCCAGTCAGACTTTCCCCAAGATTGGTCAGCTACTCAAAACAATCTGGGGAATGCCTATCGTGAGAGAATACGCGGGAATAGGGCACAGAATCTAGAAGCGGCGATCACACATTATCATAACGCTTTACTTGCCCTTACCCAGTCAGACTTTCCCCAACAATGGGCAATAACTCAAAACAATCTGGGGAATGCCTATCGTGAGAGAATACGCGGGAATAGGGCACAGAATCTAGAAGCGGCGATCGCACATTTTAATAACGCTTTACTTGTCTATATCCAGTCAGACTTTCCCCAAGATTGGGCAATGACTCAAAACAATCTTGCTCTTGCCTACAGCAATAGAATATGCGGGAATAGGGCAGAGAATTTAGAAAACGCGATCGCACATTGCAATAACGCTTTATTTGTCTATACCCAGCCAGACTTTCCTGAAAAATGGGCAATGACTCAAAACAATCTGGCGGCTGCTTACAGCTATAGGATACACGGGGATAGGGCAGAGAATTTAGAAGCCGCGATCACACATTATCACAACGCTTTACTTGTCCTTAGCCCTGATAATTTCCCAATATATTGCTTCAAAACGAGCAAAAATTTAGGCAACCTTGCTTGGGATAATCACAATTTAAAATTGGCGATTCAAAGTTATCAACTAGCCATCAAAGCTGTCGAACAAAGTCGTAACTGGGTGATTGATGAAGAACGCCGCCAAGAGATACTCGCGGATTCAATTTATGTCTACAATAAGATAGTACAAGCTTATCTAAATATTGGTGAAATTGGCAAGGCTTTAGAATATACCGAACGCTTCCGTTGTCAACGCCTAGTTGAATTGATGGCGAGTGATGTGCTTAACCTAGGGGGAGAAATTAAGCCAGAAGTCCAAGAATTGTTAATTGACTATGAAGAATTGCACCAGCGGATTAATAGCCTACGATTGAGTTTTCAGACAGAAGCGACGCCAGCATTAACGAAAAGTCGTCGATTGCCGGATGGGGAAGCATTAGCAGCAAACCTAGCAGAAATTCAGAGATTAGAGGCAAAAAAACAACAGGTTTGGAAACAACTGCGCCGTTATGATCCAGTATTGGCGGGACAAATTCAGGTAGAACATCTGAATTTAGACCAGATGCAGGAGTTAATCGAAAATAATACCACTGCCTTGCTGAGTTTCTACACTACGGGTGATGATACTCATGTTTTTATCCTGCTTAAGGATAAGAGTCCGCAAGTCTATACCTGTCGAGAACAGGGATTTGAAACATTCCAGGATTGGATAATTGAAAACTGGTTTATTCCCTATATTGGGGCAAAGGCAGAATGGGGAGAAAACATAGAAACGTTTCTCCAAGAACTCGCCCAGCGTTTGCAGCTAAAGGATTTGATTTTTCAGTATCTCACCGGAATTGAGGAATTAATTATTGTGCCTCATTTAGCTTTACATCAAATGCCCTTTGCCGCGTTGCCGATTTATGGGATAGAGACGTTCCACCGGAACGTCTCTACAAGCGTAGGGAATGAGGGAAAAACACGGGTAGATGGAGAAACACGGGGATTAGTCATTGGCAAAAAATCTCAACCCAAAGTAACCGTAACTCCCACCACCTATTTAGGCGATTTATTCCGAATTCGGATTGTACCAAGCTGCCAAATTCTCTACTATTGCCACCAACGCCCGCCAATCCCAAATCAGCCGACAATGGGTATTGTTGAAGATGCCACAGAAGACCTACTTTTCACCCGCTACGAATGCGAAACCCTTGCCCAATCCTACGGCGTTTCTGCTGACAAACGCCTGCAAGGGCGCAAGGCGACAGTAACCGAATACAAAACCTTAGCCTCACAGGTGCAAATTCTCCACTCTAGCCATCATGCCATATCGAATCCCACACAACCCCTAGACTCTTATTTAGTATTAGGGGATGGTTCTCTAACCCTGAGTCAACTCATCAGCCCCGGTTGGCGAATGCCCAATTTATCTGATGTATTTGCCTGCTGCTGTGAGGTCAATTTTAGTGTTAACAAAGTTACCGATGATTTACTCAGTTTAGCCACAGGATTTCTCTGTGCTGGAGCCAGGAGTGTGGTGAGTACCCAGTGGTCGGTAGAGGACTTAGCCAGCGCCCTGTTAGCGATTTTTTACTACAATTTTCGTCAGGCGGGGATGAGCCGTTCTCAGGCGTTACAGCAGGGGCAGATTAAACTGCGGAATTTAACCGGAGAGGAGTTTGCCAGGAATTATCAAGGGGAGATTGACAAGTCGTTACAACAGCAGTATGATCAGGCGATGACTCGGCGGAATGATGCCAACGTTAAGGGTGATGTGGCTGAGTGCCAGAAGTGGCAGGATTTAGCGGATAAGATTCAGGTACAACAGCAGCGTTTGCAGTCGTTGGCGCAGGAGAAACAGCCTTTTTCTCATCCCTATTATTGGGCAGGTTTTGTCTCTCAGGGATTGGCTTGATGATTGTCATTTGTCATTTGTTCTGACTTTTCACGGGAAGTCTAGAAACTATTGTAGAGACGCGCTTTTGAAGCGTCTGGGCGGGTTTAGTCACATCTGGATGCAACCGAAAAGATAGTAGTGAAACCCGCCCCTACACACATTGCCCCAAATACCGTGAAAAGTCTGGTCATTTGTTCTACTCGCTTCCCCAGCTCCCAGACGTGCCATGGCACGTCTCTACACCGCTTCCCCCTCACAGCATTACTTATTCAGCAACCTCTACTGATGTAGGCGCTGCTGATAGCGTTGTTGGATATCCTGAATCGTAAACACCGCCTGAAACCCTAACCCAACCGACTGGTAAAACTCAGCACCGCCTTGCTGGCGGTCAACCAAAGCCAGCACCTGATCCACTTGATACCCCGCCTCTCGCAACCGTTCAACGGCTTTCATTGCCGATTTTCCCGTGGTTACCACATCTTCCAACACCACAACCTTGGCTCCTGCTGGTAAAGAAGGACCTTCGATATATGCCTTTGTACCATGTCCTTTTGCTTCTTTACGGATAATTAAAGCAGGAATAGGTCGATTTGCGATCGCAGACACCACACTCACCGCGCTGACAATCGGATCAGCGCCCAAAGTTAAACCCGCAACGGCTTGGGTATCCTGGGGAAGGTGAGAAAGTAGCAATTGTGCGATCGCTAGTCCTCCGTGAGGATGCAGCGTAACCTGTTTGCCATTAATGTAATAGGAACTGCGCTGTCCCGAGGAGAGAACAAAGTCTCCCTCTTGATAAGCCAGTTGACAAAATAAATCGAGCAGCAACTGACGCTGTTGTGTTAATTGGGTTGAGGTATCCAGAGAAAGCAATGGTTTACTGTTGTCAGCCATGATAGTCAAATGGTGAAAATCCAATCACCACTATACTGAATTCAAATATGAGAATATTATTGAGGAAAAGTGAGGCTAAGAATTATGCATAAGGGGTTGAGGATATCGCTCAGGGGTTTGCTTATTACTGCTTCCACGATAGTGGCTAGCACAGCTATGGCACAAGAAAACTTTGAGCCAGTCCGCCTAGAAAGGATTCCAGACACCTTCGAGCGAGCGTTTTTCAGTGAATCAAGAACGTTTTACGAAAACCGCAGTCTCCGGCGTCAGCTTGACTATATTATTGGTCCGGGTGGAATCGGGGGTGCGGCGTTTCCAGATTTGGAACTGGAGCGAGATGCCGAATTGATTAATATTCTCTACGAGGATGCATTAAACCAACAGTTTGCCAGTGATCCAGTGATTCGCACACCGGATTTACCAAATCCCTTCGACACCTCGGTTCGGTTATTGCCTGTTTCTGATCGCTTTAGACCCCAGGTGGGTCCGCGAATTGAAGGAAGTGAGTTTTTCTTTGAAGCTCCATTGCCACGTTAGCGGCTTGACATCAGCCACTTGAGCGGACGAGGATGTCAAAACAAAATCCAGGGTGCAGGAGTTGAACCTGCCTTGGGCGAATTATGAGTTCGCTGCCTCAACCGCTCGGCCAACCCTGGTTAATTGATCCTTACTCTATATTATAGTAATCGGAGTTGGATATCTTGCCGCAACCGTTGAGCTATTCCTGATGCTCGCCGCCTATTGCACAAGGATGCTTTTAGTACAAAAAGGCTCCAGAGCAGAGGTCAGACGGTTTTACCGGAATTAATGGGTCTAAAGCCCTGTCCTTTTAGGACGGCTTTTTATCTGTAGTCGCCAGGTTGCGGATAAGCTCTCTCAATACGTCGTTTTGTGTCCTTTGTGTCTTGGCACAATAACGCTTAAGTCGTTCAAGTTTCGCATAGTGAGCATCTAATCAATATCTGTTTCATCTGGGCACGACAATATCAAGACGCTATCATAATCACATGAAAGCACGACATTCGTACCGAATCTATCCCACGCTAGGGCAACGGAAATCGCTAGCCCGATTGTTTGGGTGTGTCCGTGTGGTATGGAATGATGCCTTAGGGTTGTGTCGGCAATCGGAGAAGCTACCTAAGAACAGTGAGCTTCAGAAAATTTGTATCACTCAGGCTAAGAAAGCTGAAGAACGGGAATGGCTAGGTGAGGTATCAGCTATCCCTCTCCAACAATCGGTTGCCGACTTAGGAGTAGCATTCAAGAACTTTTTCTCATCCCGGCAGGGGGAGCGCAAGGGCTTGAAAGTGAATCCACCACGGTTTAAGCGGAAAACTAATCGCCAAACTGCACGGTTCACTAGGGGGGGATTTAAGCTCAAGGCAGCTAAAGTCTACCTAGCCAAGATTGGGGAAGTTAAAACCAAATGGTCACGTCCTCTGCCATCTGAACCCAGTTCAGTAACGGTAATTAAGGATTGTGCTGACAGGTACTTCCTCAGTTTTGTGGTTGAGGTGGAACCGAAAATACACCCGGCGAAGAACCCGTCCATCGGGATAGATTTAGGGTTAAAAACCTTTGCTTGCTGTAGCAACGCAGAGAAAATCGATAGCCCAGATTATTCAAGGGATATCCGTAAGCTTAAACGCGCCCAGCGACGGTTAGCTAAACGCCAAAAAGGAAGTAAGCGTCGCGGACGAATGCGGTTAAAGGTAGCCAAGCTCAACGCTAAAATCCGGGACAAACGGAAGGATTTCTTACATAAACTGTCCACCAAGGTGGTAGATGAGAACCAAATCATCGCCTTGGAGGATCTCAATGTTGGTGGCATGGTGAAGAATCGCAAACTGGCACGGGCAATCAGTCAGGCTGGATGGCGTGAGTTCCGCTCATTGTGTGAGGCTAAAGCCGATAAGCACAACCGGGATTTTCGGGTGATTAGCCGATGGGAGCCTACCAGCCAGGTATGCTCTGAATGCGGCTATAGATGGGGCAAACTAGACCTTTCAATCAGGACAATTGTCTGTGTCAACTGCGGCGTAGAACACGAAAGGGATGATAATGCATCCACGAATATAGAAAGAGTCGGGGTAGGGCATACCCACGACTATAAACGGACAGGGAGCGCGTGTAAGACCTCTTATGAGGCAGTGCATGATGATCTGTCAACCCACCCTTGAGTACGTGCAGCTATCACTGTTCGACTGGTAGGGAATCACCGTCCCTTGTAGGGCGGTGAGGATGTCAATTTTCTTCTATAACTTGAATCACTAATGAAATTCAACTCGACTGTAGCACTCACTCTGATTCTGCTGGCAATGATGTTAGGTGCTGGCTTTGTGAGTGCGATGTGGGGATTTTCCCTGGGTCATGAAGCTCTCAAAGGTGTGACTCAGCCCGATGTTCGCCCGACGAAGAAGCTGGCAAATAACCAGGAGGTTGAGCCTGGAGGTAAAGAGGTTACGCTTTTGAATGAACGGGATATCCTGGTCAACGTTCACGCCTATATCCAAGACCAAGACAAGGATAAAGACTCCAATACCGATAATAACGACTCTGAGTCAAAGAGCCAGAGTGATACACAGAAGCCAGACGAGTCAGCCGCAGAGAATCAGCAATCTGAAGTTGAAGAAGCATCGTCTGAATCGGATGTATTCAACACACAGACGTCGTTTACCAGTAGTGGCTCGAATCAAAATTTACCCCTCAAAAGCCAGGATCGGGGGGTCACTTTGGAGGTTCGTTCCGCCAATCTTCAGGGAGGCTCATTGTTGCTAGATGTCAGCTTAAAGAATGAGGGCGCTAATCCGGTTCGATTCCTTTATAGTTTTTTAAATGTTACCGATGACAAAGGTCGAGCGTTGAGTGCGATTACTGAAGGGTTACCGGGAGAATTGCCGTCAAATGGCGAGGAATTTTCGGGTACGGTGAGTATTCCTACAGCGTTGTTGGATGACGCCACAGCGCTGTCATTAACCCTCACGGATTATCCTGATCAAAAGCTCAAGCTGAAAATGTCCGAAATCCCTGTCGCGAGGTAAACAGAAACGGAGCAGGTTTGGCGCATAATATTTTTCTTACCTTCGGTTCTATTGCTCCCTTTATGTTAGACGGTATTTGTCAATCAATACAGTCCCCTAGAGAAAGGCTATCTGTGGAGTCCCGTTGTAGCTCTTCTCCAGGAAGCAGTAGAACTGCTTTTGCGGGTTACCTGCTACCGTTCTTATGGTTGCACAGTTAATGGTTTTCCTCACTGCGAGTGCTTCTACGCCCCTTACCAGCCGGGACATGCTGTTGCGATTATTATTAGTCCTGCTTTTGATTGCAATCAATGCCTTTTTTGTCACGGCTGAGTTTTCGATGGTTTCGGTGCGGCGATCGCGGATTAACCAATTGGTTGATGCGGGGGATGTGCAAGCCAAGACAGTTCAATCGCTACAACAGAGTATTGAGCGTCTCCTTTCAACGACTCAGCTAGGCATTACTCTATCCAGTTTAGCCTTGGGTTGGATTGGAGAAAATACCGTCGCCGTTTTCGTCGCAGCGGTGCTGACTCAATTACCCCTACCCCCAGAGATGCTTCAAGGAATGGCTCATTCTCTGGCGATTCCGGTGGGATTTTTCCTGATTGCTTATCTGCAAATTGTTCTCGGCGAACTCTGTCCTAAATCTGTGGCGTTGCTGTATTCTGAACAGTTGGCTCGGCTTTTGGGTCCTCCGAGTCTGGTAATTGCCCGATTTTTCAATCCGTTTATTTGGATTTTGAACCAATCAACACGCTGTTTATTGCGGCTGGTAGGGGTGCAATATACGGGGGGATGGTGGAATAATCAGGTGACCCCCGAAGAGTTACAGTTAATTATTACCACCGAGCGGGAATCGACAGGTTTAGAAGCCGAAGAACGAGAATTATTGAATAATGTCTTTGAATTTGGCGAAGTTTTGGCAACGGAGGTGATGGTTCCACGCACCAGCATTGACGCAATTCCCAGTACAGCAACGGTGCAAATGGTGTTAGAAGAAATTGCTAATACTGACCATTCTCGCTATCCGGTAACGGGGGAATCTCTGGATGATATTCGCGGGATTATCCATTTTAAAGAGTTAGCTAAACCCTTATCGGAGAGAAAATTAACCTTAGATACACCCATTGAATCCTGGATTCGTCCGGCTCGATTTGTCCCGGAATTAACTCCCTTGAGCGAACTCCTACCCTTAATGCAGCGATCGCACTTGGCGATGGTAATGGTTGTAGATGAGTTTGGCGGTACGGCTGGCTTGGTGACGCTGAAGGATTTAGTGGCGGAAATTATTGGTGATAACCCAGAACCAGAAAGTCCCGAAGAGGTGCCGATCCGAATTGTGGATGAACAAACCTTTTTAGTTCAAGCCCAAATAGATTTAGAAGAAGTTAACGAACTTTTGGATTTAAATTTACCTGTAACCGATGAATATCAAACCTTGGCAGGTTTTTTATTATATCAGTTCCAAAAAATTCCGCTTCAAGGGGAAATCTTAAACTATGAGAATCTGGAGTTAAAAGTTATCTCAGCCGAAGGACCTCGCCTGAACCGAATTCGCATTTATCGGAATGAATCCACAACTGTTCCCGCGGAAGATCTGTCTGAAACAGATGTGACGTCAGAAATTACTTCAAGCGAGAATACAGCGAATGGAACCCAAGGCGATACGCTAGATGCTTCTACCAATGATTTAGAATAAGCCAAAAGCGATTGAGTAAAGGGCGACCCGATTGACATCCTCCCCCGGCTAAAGAGCGCGGGGGATTCCTCACCACGCCACCTTTTTAGGGGTGGTCGCTGATTGGGGTTGACGCTTCGCTGAAGGTTGCCTCCAAATGAGGTCTTACACCCTCTCCACGTCCGTTTATAGTCTCGGAATGCCCTCCCGCGACTTGTATTTACATTACCACAATAGTAGAACGTTATCCGAATTATTTGACTGGCGAATTTATTCGCTACCTAGACGGTTCGCTCGGTTTCATCTCCCAGCTAAAGAGCGTGGGAGCCTTCACCCATCGCTTTTCCGGTAAATTGAGTGGATACAGTTGTTAATTGGTGCAAGCGGGTCGCCCCTACAGGTGTTTCATACCAAGACTTCCTGTTTCCTGTTCCCCAGAATCTAGAATTCAAACACAGGCATAAGCTGCAACATCCCTAATCCTAACTCCTTGACCGAGAGCGATCGCGCTTCAAAAAATGCCACCATGTCTTTGGGTTGAGGATTACCACGGGAAGCACCTTTGAGTCCTCTGGCGATAATTAACCCACAGTAGCCCTTCGTTTTTAGACACCGTTGTTCCCAATGCTTACGATTAGCCGTATGAGCCGGATCAGCTTCGGGAAACTCGCCAAATAGGTAAAGATGACTATCTCCTGTTTGCAGAATGCCCAAATCGTAGCGATCGCCGACTAAGGGATCTTCTCCAGGGTTAAAGCCAATCCCCTTAAGTCCACCGGCTGTTTTAATTTGCTCGATTAAAACTTTAGCTTTCGGGCGAGTGGTTTGAATTAACACCACAGGTAACCCTTCTCCTATCGGCGGGGCGTCTTGAGATTGATAGAAATCAACACCCTCCCGTAGGAGTGCTATACTCTCCCAAGGCATCATCCCCAGACTCAGATAGGAATCTTTTGGCACTAAGTCATCCCGTAGAGGAAGTTCGAGTTCCTCCTCATCCTCCTCCTCATCCCAATCCTCGTCATCCGTATCCTCAATCGCCATCTCCCACAACTCAGCTGCGATCTCTGGTCGTGTAGACACTTGAATAGACACCGTTGTTTTTGACTCCGTATCTTCCGTATCTACGGGGATAGGGATGCGGTAGCGCTTGTTCATCGCCGGAAAATCATCCGCCGCTAATTTTCCGGATGAGCCTTGGAAAAATCGATGCAGGGCTTCTAGCGCCATATAGACAACCAGTGCTTCTTCCTCATCCAGAAAGGGTCGCATTCCCTCTAATGGATGCACCGCGCCAAAACTCGGCACAATCTCTTCAACCGATAACTCGGCTAAATCCCCATCCTCATCATCTTCAAATTCCTCATCCGCGGCTTCATAGGTGATAAACAAGCAATCTTGTCCCAAAAATGCCTTTTCCATCGCCTCTACAGATTCCTGATTGACGACCGACTCCCGAAACCGTTGCAGCGAATCTAAGGAGCGATAGAGCAGAATTCCGTACTCCACACCCAGCATACCCATGACCGAGACGTAGAACTCATCCACATCCCAGCGATTTAATTCCACACTCAGGATTTGATGATCAGCCAGGACATCCCAAGGCGCATCTTGCCATAAGTCATACGCCTTGGCAATCAACAGATCCGCATACTTAGGAGGTAAATGGGGCTGGCGCTGGAGGGCAATTTCCTCAAACCCGCGAAACAACTCATCAATCAGGGGTAAATCGGGGACATAATCAATGGCAATCTCCAACTCTTGCAGTACCCCACGCAACAAAAACTGAACTTCGCGATCGCGTACCACAATTTTAGACGGGCGGGCGGGTCGAGCCGGACTTTGGGGATGTTCCATGGCTCGCAATAGCGTGCGAACAATCGCTTCAGGTCCCATTTCTAGCGAGATGATATCCATCGCCCGGACAATTCCTTCTGAGCCATCCACCCAAAGAATGCACTCATTATTACCCTCAGCATCAAAATCACCCTGATCGGATACAGTCACTAAAGAACGGCGATCCCCTTCCCAGACGCTGGGTATTTGGGGTAACCGTTTGAGCCGACGACGAGTATTGCGATTGAGAGCAGACATAGGGTATTTGACAATAAGTGCAAAAACCATGGCAGGTCAGCCATGATTAATAATAGATACTCCTATTAAACCGCAATACCTTCCAGGCTGCGCTTCATTGTTTGGACAAAGGAGTTCCCAAGAAAATTTTTATCGGGTAAATACACGCGCTTGGGGTCAGTCTCGATAAACTTGATCCATAAGGGTCCATAAGCGTGGCACATCAGTAGTTCATCATCCAACTTTAACCTAACCAGGAGTCACAACGTACTTATGACACAAGCAACAACACCGCAACGAGGTATCCAACTGACCGAACAAGCCCTCAAGCATATTGTGGCGCTGCGAGACCAACAAGGACAAGACCTATACTTGCGGGTTGGTGTCCGTCAGGGGGGCTGTTCCGGGATGTCTTACATGATGGATTTTGAAGATCCTAGTAAGGTACGGGATAACGATGAAGTGTTTGACTACGAGGGCTTCAAAATAATATGTGATCCCAAAAGCATCCTGTACCTGTATGGTCTGGTCTTAGATTACAGCAATGCCATGATTGGGGGCGGTTTCCAATTCACCAACCCCAACGCCAATCAAACCTGTGGCTGTGGCAAATCCTTTGGCGTTTAATTAAAAACGGCGCAATAGGGAAGGGAGTAGGGGTTTGGTAACCAAACCCCTACTGCATTTAAAATGACCGGAAATAAGGGGTTCAGGCTCCTCGTCCTTCCAGGACGACTTTTTCTGTGTTATCATGTTGATGCCGAGTTGTTCCACGTCAAATGTTGGTCTTTGAGTTCAAGGCTAAAGGAAAGACAACTCAATATTTAGCGATCGATGAAGCGATTCAAACCGCTCAATTTGTCCGCAACAAATGCATTCGTTACTGGATAGATAACGAAAATGTTGGACAAAAAGATTTGTATCGCTATAACACGGCGCTAAGAGCTGAGTTTTCCTTTGTCAAGGACTTAAATTCCCATGCTTGTCAAACGGCTGTAGAAAAAGCGTATTCGTCAATTGCTCGGTTTTACAGTAATTGCAAAAAAGCTATTCCGGGAAAGAAGGGTTATCCAAAGTTTAAGAAAAACTGCCGTTCAGTTGAATACAAAACTAGCGGATGGAAGCTTTCTGAAACTCGAAAACAAATAACCTTTACGGACAAAAAGGGAATTGGCAAGCTCAAGCTCAAAGGGACGTGGGACTTAAACTTCTATCAACTTGGGTCAATAAAACGGGTGCGGTTAGTCCGTCGCGCAGATGGCTACTATGTTCAATTCTTAGTCAACGCCGAGAACAAGGCAGAAAGTCAGCCGACAGGAAAAGCCATTGGCTTAGATGTGGGACTCAAAGATTTTTATACTGATAGCAATGGTCACAAAGAGCCAAATCCCCGATTTTATCGAGAAGGCGAGAAATGTCTGAGCTTCCTTCAAAGACGAGTTTCGCGCACTGAAATTGGCTCCGCCAACCGAAAGAAAGCCATCAATCGATTAGGGCGAAAGCACCTCAAAATAAGTAGGCAGCGTGAAGAACATGCCAAGAGAATGGCGCGTTGCGTAATCCAATCTAATGATTTGGTCGCTTATGAAGATTTGAGGATTAAAAATTTAGTTAAAAATCATTGTTTAGCCAAATCGATCAATGATGCAGGTTGGTATCAATTCAGAAAATGGCTGGAATATTTTGGGATTAAATTTGGCAAGATAACCATCGCGGTTAATCCTGCCTACACTTCCCAGGAATGTTCCGATTGTGGCACAACAGTTAAAAAGTCTTTGTCCACTAGAACTCATGTTTGTCGGTGTGGATGTATTTTAGATCGAGATTGGAACGCCGCCATTAATATTCTGAAATTAGGATGGTGTACGGCAGGGCATGTCGGAACAGTGATGTTAAATCCGAACGCTTCTGGAGACTGGACCTCTACTTTGATTGGAGAAATCCTGTCAAAGCAAGTCGGGTCTATGAAAGAAGAATCTCCGTCCTTATAGGGCGGAGATTGTCAAATGTTAGAACGTAAGTTGGTCTAAACCTGAAATTGAATCTATGACCGAAACTGTTAATTCTCTGTTTGAGAGTGGCTTAGAACGCTACAACGCGGGTGAAGGACCTGATTCCCTGATTCCTGTATTTAAACAACTGTGCGATCGCTTCCCGAAAAACGCCGCCGCTTGGAGTTGTTTGGCTTGGTTGTATTTGCTGGATGACCAAGGGGAACGGGCATATAAAGTAGCACTCAAGGGGACTAAAATTGATGCCAATGCACCCCAAGCCCGAGTAAACCTAGCGGTGGCGATGTTGGAAACGGGTCAAAAGGGAGTGCGTCAACACATCGACATCGTTAAACAGATGATGGTGACGGATTCTCAAGTTCGTCAGGATGTCTTTGAGAGTATTGAGGATGGATTGAATAGAAAGCCAGACTGGGACAGTTTAAAGCGGGTTAAACAATGGCTATCTGAAGGCTGATACCTTGAGATCAGGGAAGCTGGGGGAGCGATCACTTATTTGGTCAAACCAGAGGGAGTTTTGTATCTTAGATGACCGTTTTGTCGTAATTTCCGAAGATGATTTGACAACTGAACCGATGTTTTAGGCTCAGCTTCTCGATACACTAGAGATTAGAAGTCATTGGAGCAACCAATGACTTCAGACATAAGATCCATGACCCACGACCAATAACCCATGACCCAAACGCCGTTAGTTGGTCTAAAGGCAGACCAGTTCCGTCATCCTCTTGATTTCCAAGCCACCCAAGCCTTGAAGCAGTTCCCCGGACTCGACTTGATGGTGCGAAATCTCCTTGGACCGTTGGCGGAACAATTCTTTTACCTAAATAATATTGCTGCCAGTGTTTTGGTGGGAGAAAATCAGCTACCGCACCTGCATCAGTTGCTGCTAGACGCCTGCAAAACCCTGGACTTAGAACCCCCTCAACTATACGTGCAGCAACATCCCGTGCCAAATGCTTATACCTTTGCCATGCGGGGTAAGCAGCCATTTATCGTCCTGCACACCGCTTTAATCGATATGCTGACCCCAGAAGAAATTCAGGCGGTGATAGCTCACGAACTGGGACATCTCAAGTGCGAGCATGGGGTTTATCTGACACCGCTCAACATTATGATTTTAGCGGCGTCTTTACTGCCGAATTGGGGGGCTGTGATTGCCCAAAGCCTTCAGGAACAGATGCTGGAGTGGTTAAGGTGTGCTGAGTTTTCCTGCGATCGCGCGGCGCTGCTGGCAACTCAGAATCCCAGAGTGGTGATGTCGGTGCTGATGAAACTCGCTGGCGGTTCACCCACCCTGGCGCCCCAACTGAACCTCGATGCCTTTATCGCCCAAGCCAGAGCCTATGATGATATCAGCAATTCGGAATTGGGAGAACTGCTCAAATCCGCTCAAACTGCCCAGTTGAGTCACCCCGTCCCCGTGTTACGGGCGCGGGAAATTGATAAATGGGCAAGTTCTCAAGCTTATCAGTCCTTGCTACAACCGACATCTATCAGGTATAATGAAAAGGTTGCATCCAAGGGCGGATGGCGAAATTGGTAGACGCACCACACTCAAAATGTGGCGACCTCTGGTCGTGAGAGTTCGAGTCTCTCTCCGCCCATTCAGATTCAGAGGTGGTACAGATGACACAACGACTCAAGAGTTGGGAGTCTCCTCGCCGTCAAGGGCGAAATGATAAAGGCAAAGGTGGTTCCGCCAGAGCCAGACAACTGAAGAAGCAGCGGCAAATGTTGCTCAAGAAGTTGAAAGAAAGCGGAAAAGCCGAACAACAGAATAAGCCAGGGGGAAGAGAAAAAGACACTCTCCCCTCTTTTTTTAGGTTCGTATGTTTGTACGATTCAATCTGTTTGACATCCTCCCCCGGCTAAAGAGCGCGGGGGATTCCTCACCACGCCACCTTTTTAGGGGTGGTCGCTGATTGG
>NZ_JBKHUP010000053.1:0-55036 GCF_046565525.1 Coleofasciculus sp.
TTGATTGACCGCCTATCCATCCCGACACCTCTTCGGTGTACCGCTATGGTGCGGGGCTTCCGGCGAAGCAAGCTAAATGTGCGTAAACACATTTGAACATGGGTTAGCTATTTTGGATAGTTTTCATTCAATAGTTTTATTGACAATAGTAGCTTTTTATGTATGCTTAAATTCATCCGTTTCTTCCCACACAAAGTTGCCATAACCGCTTTAGTAACAATAGTTGTAACGGTGGGGTTAAGCCTGAAACAGCCCGTTCGGATACAAGCGCAGTTGAGCAATACCTCCATCAGTTCTCAGTTACCTGATCAATGGGAATCCGCGCCATTGCCTAATTCTGGTGATTCAAGTCTACCAGATAGCCGCAATTTACCGTTTGCGGGTTGCCTAAGCAGTTATCCCGTCGCCTTAGTACCAGCATCTGGTATGGGACAGACAATTGCGGAGTATCCCACTATCTTTTGGTATCTACCCCAAACGAGGGCTTGGGGCATGGAGTTTAAGCTAACAGATAGTGATAATCAGGAAATTTACTCGACCAAGTACGCCTTTGCCCGTTACACCCCAAAAGATTATCAGGGTACAAACGCACAATTGGTGGTTGGCACTCCAGGCATACTCAGTTTAACTCTACCAAGATTAGATGGTAGCTCTCTGCCGCTGAAAGTGGGTCAAGAGTATGACTGGATTGTCAGAGTAATCTGTAATCCCAATGATCCATCCGGTGATGTTTATATGGCAGGCACAATCGAGCGAGTGTCAATTGACCCTACCCTAGCCCGTCGCTTACAGCAAGCACCACCTGAGGAACGTGTGGTACTTTATGCAAAGGAACGACTTTGGTACGAGGCATTAGAGATTTTGGTTAAACTCCGGCGCGATCGCCCCAACGATCAGGCGGTGATTACAGCTTGGAACAAACTGCTCAAGTCTGTAGGGCTAGATATAATTGCCCAACCCTTTGTCAGGGAAAGTAGCACATTAATCAAGCAGGACGACAGAAGTTTGTGATCACCGCTTCTGGGTGCAGGGGTTCTCCAGGCGCTCCAGGTGCGGGGGAGACAAGGAAGAATTTCCCGGTTCACCCATTTCCAATCCCCTCTTTCCCACTTGAAGGAGACAAGAGAGAAGATAAAGAAGATTTTATATCTTTACAAAGAATTTAATTTTTCAGGCGATAAAGGTACAGAAATCAGGAATCGGCTTTAAGAGTGATGAAGATTTAGATAAGAGTGGAAACAAAGTTCCGGAATTGCCTATGTCTAAAGTTAAAATATTAACAATCTAAAACAAGGGTACTGGCATAACCAAGGTTCATCGTCGGACTCAAAGCGTACTAGCCGTGCTGGCGGTGCTGACGACAAACTCCTAATTCAGCAACAGTCCACTAAAGGCAGATGCTTGAGTGACCCAGCTAACTGATAATGTTTGACGGAAACTAACCAAAGTCTGGAACATTGGCTTCTGCTATAACATCTATATACTAAGGACTCGGTTCTACGAGTGTATATCTGAATTATGACTTGTTTCACCCGCTTATCAAACCTAACATTTTTAACCATCGCGTTGACACTAGGGCTAGCGACCAATCTAGTCGCTCAAGTGCCAACCCAGGTTAGAACTACCTCTTTGGGTGCTCAACTACCGGATCAGTGGGGCTTCAGAACTCCAGACGGTTCAACGGCCGATCAGATTCCTGTAAATCGAGAAGCTGGTGGAACGCGAGGTCCAGAGTGTACCCCGCCTGATCAATCACTAATAGCTTTAGTTCCAGAATCGTTGATCGGCAAAACGTTGGCAGAATATCCCAAATTATTCTGGTATATGCCACCAACAACTGCATCGGCAGTTGAGTTTGTACTCTGGAACGCTAGTGATGAAGAAATTTACCGGGTTAAGTATTCCTTGAAGCCGTCGGCGACAGGGGAGACAAATAAGCCCAGAATTATGAGCCTAGACATTCCCACCTCTGCCAATCTTGCTCCCCTGAAAGCGAATCAGCTATATTACTGGCAATTAGTACTGGTTTGCAACCCTATGGAGCGTTCAGCCGATATTGTAGTGGGTGGTGGGATTAAGCGGGTTGAACCGAGTCCAACGTTAACCATGCGGATTCAACAGGCAACTCCCCAAGAACGAGTAGCCCTCTATGCCCAGGAATTGCTCTGGTATGACACGTTAGAGACATTGGTAGAACTCCATCAGGATTTTCCCAATGATCGCAACGTGCAAGCCGCATGGAACAAGTTATTGTACTCAGTTGGCTTACAAAGTCTTTCTGAGCAATTGAATCCAAACAGGAGTGCCACTTTACCTGAATCGTTGTCCAACTCAGGAGATAGTTCTGTTGAATAAAACAATCAATATCAAGATAGGGAAAAATTAATATAAAGATTCAGATAAGAGGGGAATTATGGGTGTCAGTTCACTCCCTATCTCACGCTAAAATAGAAATATTCAGGCAAATCATTTAAGTAAAAACCTGAAAATTCTGCAATTATCACCCCCTTTGTAGGAAGGTTAAGTGTCTGCTTAGACATATTGTTCCAAAAGCAAGACTCTGATTAAGTAGGAGTTCTAAATTATTATGGCTTGGTTTACTCGTTCATCCCGTTTTACTGTAGTAGCTTTAGGGTTAACCCTAGGACTTGTGGCTAATATTGCCACCGGGGTACAAGCACAGTTAGGAGATTCACCCCTCAGCCGCGAAATCCCTACCGAATGGGAATTCACTCCATCAGACAGGCAAGGTGCTAGTCTTCCAGGTAATAGAGAAGGTGGTGGTACAAGAGGACCTTGTATTACTGAAAACACAGGTCGAGTTCCGATCGCATTGGTTCCTGAGTCTGGTGTCGGCAAAACCATAGCCGAGTATCCTACTCTCTCCTGGTATCTACCGAAAAACACAGGTTGGGGGGTAGAGTTGTTGGTGCAAAATGCCAATGGTGAGGAAATTTACTCCACGAAGTACGCCTTCGCCCATGACACCGATCAAAAATACGTTGTTGATACCCCCGGTATCATGAGCTTAACGCTGCCTAACTTAGAAAGTAGTGTTCTTCCCCCAGAGACTGGTAAGCAATATAAATGGCAGTTAAGGTTAATATGCAATACCAATGATCGCTCTGGTGATGTCTATGTCGATGGTGTATTCGAGCGCGTGGAACCCGATCCCAATCTGGCACGCCGCCTCCAACAAGCAACGCCGGAACAGCGAGTGGGTATCTATGCTCAGGAACGACTTTGGTATGATGCGCTCAATACCTTAGTGGAACTGCGTCGCACTCGCCCCAATGATCCCACTTTAAAGGCGGCATGGAGCCGACTGCTCAGTTCAGTAGGACTAGAGCAAATTGTCGAAGAACCAGTAGCTCAGAAGGCAAGAACAAATCCGAACTAATTACTGAGTCACCGTCATGGTATCAATGCGACATCGTTTTTGCCGATTTTCTCTGGCTGTGGGGGTAAAACTAGGGCTATTTGCCGTAAGCTTTGCCCTGATCCACAGCCCCCAAATTCTCCAGGCTCAAGGAATACCCCAAACCTGGACAACCAACAAATACCAACCCCCCAGAGGAATCGGCGCACCGAGTCGTGTTGAAGGAGGGGCAACCCGAGGTTCTGGGGGCAATTGCCCTGTTGTAGGGAAACCCTTAACGGCTTTAATCCCTAGCGATGGCTTTGGTACAACCGTTGCGGCTTATCCTAGCTTTTTTGTTTACCTACCCGCTTCACTTGCTCCCAGCACAACCTTACCCGTTGAGTTTGTCCTGGAGGATAGCGAGGGAAATCTGGTTTATCAAAGCCAGTTCCGGACTAACGGCAAGTCAGGCATAATCACATTGAATCTACCTCACGACGTTAGCTTATTACCCTTGGCGGTGGGTGAGGATTATCGTTGGTCTTTCTCAATTCTGTGCCCACCCCAAGACGAACGCTCTAATGATTTGGTGGTTGAAGGATGGGTGAGACGGGTAGCACTCGATCCTACCCTAGAAACTCAGTTAGCACAGGCATCACCGATAAAAAAAGTGGAACTCTATGCTGAGGAAGAACTTTGGCAGGATACTCTAGCACAGCTCATTGAACTGCGCCGCAACTATCCGAGTGATTCAGAAGTGACGAATCAGTGGGTTAAGCTTTTGAATGCGGCGGGACTTAGCAATCTGGTGGGTGAGTCACTGGCGTCTCAGAAAACTCCTGTTAATGTACCCTTACCTTCGGCACAACCATAATTATAGCAGTAGCCAAGGTCATTAGGACCTCAGACGAATGCCGTTTATTGTTTCGATGCAAGCAGGCGTGTCCTAATCGTTGTAGCGGTTGCTATACAACGAATGCACTAAAATAGCGTAATCGATTTTACCCACCATCAGTAGGGGCAGGACATGTCTTGCTTCTACTGACTCATATAATATTTAATTTGTCAACTTTTTCCGGCTCGATTGGTGATCTAAGAAAACTATCGCTAAACTTGTTGACATCTTACCCAACTAACTCCTGTAAGCAACCCCGGTCTAAAGACACGGAGTTTCCCGCAACGGAAGAGTTTTTATGAGACAAGCCGTCAATCCAATAACTGACTCAGTTGGAAAGACTTTACCTGGAATGATTCTGACTTGTCTTCTAGAGATAGCAGCAGTGTTATAGTAGTGTCAACCCCCAATCGGGTGATATTTACTGCAAACCAATCCAGTTGAGCCAACCGACAGTTTAACCAAGAGAGAGGGAAAAGCATGGCAGAAATCAGCAAAGACCAAATGCGCGAGCGACTGGGTAATATTGACCAAATCCGGGATATCATCTTCGGCGCTCAATTACGAGAGTACGATAGCCGAATTGACAAAATTGAGTCGAACCTCACGTTGATCCAACAAGAAATGCGCGATCGCATTGAGCAAACCAAGACTGTTTATGTGACGGAGCTACGAGCTGCTGTAGATTCCCTGGAGAAAAAACTGAAGTCGCTGAATATGACAGTGCAAAACGAGAATGCTGAGATTCGGCAAACCATCGATATAGTCAACAAAAAGTTTTCTGGGAATTTGGAATCCCTTGATAATAGCTTAGAAAAACAAACCAATAATTTGCATAACGAACTCTCAGAAACTCGGGAAAAACTTCAAGAAGACCTTAGAAGCCTAAGATCCTATGTTTTTGAAGAACTAGAACGACGATTTTCCCTGATTAATGATGGCAAAATTGATAAAGATGATATGGCAGATATTTTGTTTGAATTAGGATTAAGAATTAAAGGAACGGAATTTGCTCCTGAGCTGAAAGAAGCAGCAGGTAATAATGTAGACGTTGATGTTCGGCTTTTAGAAGCGAGTCCCTTGTCTCAGTAAGAGGCGAGATGACAGATGAATTGTTGTCATTCACTCAAGTTGCTTGTTATCACTGGGAGCGTGTCAGGGAAAGCTCATAATCTTCAAGCTAACCTGCTCTCGTTGGATTTCGTACCTCAACCCAACCTACTTGCGTTGACATGCTCCCGTTATCACTATTAGTCCCAACGTTCAGCCAAATGTTGGCTCAAAGCTAGTAATGTAGTGGATGTCCTCGATAAATAGGATTAGAATTGAGTCAAACTTGGCATTTGACTCAATTCTGCATCTACGGAACTCGGTGCCAATATAGGACAAGGCAGGATCAAATTATGGCTTTACCAGAAAAAAAGGGATCTGCCATATCCCAGCTAGAGGGTTTGCTGGATTTATTGATGGATTTACAGAATCCTAACTCAACTGAAGCCGCCGCAACAGAAATGTCTTCCGCAAAGGAGAACGGGAAAATTCAGGATGAACCCCACACTGATCAGTTAAAGAGACAGAAAGTGGACAAAACCGGGGAAGCAGAGGAAGCAAGTAAAGACGTAGCAGGTTACGGCGGGAAAGCAGGGGGAGAAGAAAGTAGAGCTTATCCAAGTAGCATTGGCTCAGATGCCACTAGTATAGAGGAATTAGAGCCTGAGTCCTTACAGCCTGTTGCTTCCCCCTTAGAAGGGAAAGTCCAGCGATTGAATCAATTCCCGTTCAATACTACATCAATCCAATCGTCTGATTTAACCATCAATGACGACACCAAAAAGCGAGATGCTTTCTCTGAGTTATCTCAACCTGAAGAAACGCCTGAAGAAACATTTAATGCTTTTTACTTAAGTCCCTCGGATAACCAACAAGCGGAAAATCCCGAACTCTTATCGCCGTTACCGTCACTCCATCCATCTCAGGTTAATGGGACACACCAAAACACTACGGATCATTTCGCTTCAGAGGAGACTCTAACCGGATTAGAGGGTTTATCAAATGGGGGAATTGAATCGTTACTTGATCATCCGACTACTGCGTCATCATCTTCCCAAAACTCTAACCCCTTAAATCAATCTCAGATCAACCCAACCTCACCTGAAAACCTGTCTGAAGAACCTAACGAATCCAGCGATTCTTCCATCTCTGATAAACTCTTAATAGCGCTAGGAGAATTGAATAAATCGCAATTAGATTCATCAGAAAACGGCACGTACTCATCCCATTTAAGTGAATCCAATCAGCCGCAAGCTGAGAAATATGAACAGTCTACAGAATCATCATCCCAGCTTCAATATAAACCTGATAACTATAGCCAGGAATCAATATTAGCTTATGATGTAGATATAGAGGATGAATTTGAACGCTTGCAAAAATTACTACTGACGCCAGATCTTCTCGATTCACAAGAAGGCATTGAACTGCTCAAGGAAAAATTTTCAGCTCTAGAAAATCAGATATACGATCCGACAAATTTAATTAAACTACTTTTGCCTTTAATTACTCAGATTTTAAGCATGAAAATCGCTGAAGCCAGAGAAGAAATGGCAAGTGCGATCGCGCCAATTGTGGATCAGATGATCGAGGCGAAAACAAAAGAAGATAAACAGGGAATCTGTTCCGCCTTGGCGCCGATTATTCCATCCGCTGTTAACTATCAAATTCTCAGCAATCCGGGGGAATTTGCCCGGGCAATTGCCCCGGAAATGAGTGCGGCAATTAAAGAACAAATTGAGATAGAACGGGATACAATGGTAGACGCCCTTTATCCAGTCATGGGGGGAACGTTCTATAAATATTTATCGGAAGCAATGCGGGCGATTGACCAGAAAGTGGAAAACTCCCTAAGTATGGAGGGAATTAGTCGCAAAATTCGGGCACGAAGCCAGGGAATCTCTGAGGCAGAACTCATCTTTAAAGAGTCAATGCCATTCACCATCCAGGCGATTTTTCTGATTCACAAAGCATCAGGATTAGTGATTGCTGAAGTTCAACCCTTTGGCAAACAACATTTGGAGTCAGATATGGTGGCGGGGATGTTGACAGCCATTCGCAGTTTTGTGAATGATTGTATTATTCAATCTGGTGAAATATCAGAACTCGATCGCATCGAATATGGACATTGTGACATTCTCCTGGAAGTCGCCGGGTACTGTTATCTCGCCGTGGTGACGCAAGGCGATCCCCCACAGTCATTTATCGATAAAATACGCGACGCCTTGAGTACCATTGTTCTCCGCCATGGGAAGGCGATGGAATTATTTGATGGAGATCCGGATAATGTACCGGCTCAAATCCCGTCACTTCTGGAATCATTGACCCTGGTTAATCCCAAATCAGAACAGTCGCCGCGTAAAGTTCCTGTAGCCTTGTTAAGCCTTTGTGCTTCTGTATTGGGTCTGATTTTTATTCCTTGGGGTTTTTATCTGCATCAAAGTGGTATTAATCATCAGTTTGAGGAAGAAACCGCCGTGGCTTTGGCATCTGATCCCGAACTCGCTGTTTATCGTTTAAATGTCGAAGCACAAGGCGATACGATTACGTTGTCTGGTAAATTGCCGAATCAATATCTGGTCGAAAAAGCGGGACAAATTGCCCAAAAGACTATACCCAATGGTGAGATAGAAAATGATATCATTGCCATCAAAGTTCCACCTGATCCAGTTGAAGTAGCCGCCGAGGTTGAGCGAGTTACCGCTATTCTCAATCAAACCGAACGTTTGGCAATTTGGACAAACTTCCAGGACGGTAAAGTTACTGTAGAAGGCAGTGTAATTCAGGTCAAAGATGCCCAGAAAATTACCGAAGCGTTGCAGGAAATTCCCGGAGTGGACTCTGTAACCAACACCGTGCAACTACAACCTCTAGCCTTAGCCTCTCGCATCTACTTCGATCTCGATTCCGCTGAATTAGAAGCGTCAGAACAAGACAAAATGGACGCTTTGACAGAATTCCTCAAAGATTACCCCAACCAATCACTCCGAGTCATTGGTCATAGTGATCCGAGTGGTACACCTTTAGAAAATCAAGGATTAGCCCTAGAACGGGCAAAAACCGTGGCTGAGGTATTAGTGCGTCAGGGAATTGATGCTAGACGCTTAGAAATATCCGGAACCACCAAACCCCCCGCAGGCGTGTATGTTGATGAACCCCATAAGTACAGCCGATTTGTTGAATTTGAGGCGATTACACGTTGAAAGTATGCCCGACTAGGGAAGCGAAGGGTCAAAAGTCAAAAATTATTCCCTGAACCAATAACCAATGACCAATAACCAATGGCTAAAATATCCAAGAAAATTTGTCTCGTCGGTGACTTTGGCGTGGGCAAAACCAGCTTAATTCGCCGCTTCGTCGAAGGTCAGTTTAGCGATCAGTATCTATCTACTGTCGGTGTGAAGATCTCCCGGAAAATATTAGAATCCGTAAATTTACAGCTACTCATCTGGGACTTGGAAGGACATACTAAATTTAAATCAATCGCTCCCAGTTACTTACAGGGGGCGAGTGGTGTCATCGTCGTTGCTGATGTCAGCCGCATGGAAACCATTGAGCGATTAGATGAACATGTTAACCTATTTTTATCGGTTAATCCTAAAGGTACAATTGCCATTGCCTTAAATAAATCGGATTTAGTCGAACCGGTAAAACTTAACGAACTGGTTCAAATCGTTCAGGATAAAGACTTAAATCCAACATCAGGACTTTATCGAACCTCAGCGAAAACAGGTGTATACGTCGATGAAATTTTTGGACAACTTGCTTATAAAATATTAAACGCTTAGGATTTTTATGCCGTTCTGTAAACACAGATTACCCAGATTGAATGAAACTCTCAACAGCGAAACGTAAGAGTCTAAACTCGCCCCTACTTCAAAACTATGACTTGTCCTATTCAAACCCTACCGACGGAGGTTGTTAACTTAATTGCGGCTGGCGAGGTGATTGATTCATTAGCCGCCGTGGTACGAGAATTGGTAGAAAATTCTTTGGATGCAGGGGCGACGCGCATCTCGGTGGCTGTATGGTTTGATCTATGGCGTGTGCGTGTGGCAGATAATGGCACGGGTATGGACTTGACAGATTTACAAAAAGCTGCGTCAGCGCACAGTACGAGCAAAATTCAAAGTCGCGATGATTTGTACAAGATTACCAGTCTAGGATTTCGTGGTGAAGCCTTGCATAGTATTGCGGCGTTAGCAGAATTAGAGATATGCAGCCGACTAACAGGTACGTTGGAGGGATGGCGCTGTGCGTATAATACTCAGGGGGAAACAGAAGGCACAGAAGCGGTTGCGATCGCGCCGGGTACAGTAGTGAGTGTCTCGAATCTATTTGGCAAGTGGCGTCTGCGTCGTCAGGGATTACCGTCGAGGAGCCAACAACAACGAATGGTACAAGCCACGGTTCAAAATATAGCCCTTTGCTATCCATCAGTTACCTGGCAAGTTCAGCAAAACGATCGCTCCTGGTTTACAATAAGTCCGGGTAAAACGGCTCAACAGATCATCCCGCAACTCCTCAAACAAGTGCGCGTGCATGATTTGCAGCAATTAACCGTAGATGTTCCCACACCAGAGGGGGGGAGCGGAGGAGCCGGGGAGATAAGGGAGTTGACTTACAACTCAATCCTAAAGACGCGCCATGGGGCGTCTCTACATTTAGTGTTAGGATTACCCGATCGCTGTCACCGTCACCGCCCAGATTGGGTTAAAGTAGCCACCAATGGACGATTAGTGCGATCGCCAGAATTGGAACAGACGATTCTAACCGCCATGGCGAGAACCTTACCGCGCGATCGCTATCCGATTTGTTTTATTCACCTACAAATTTGCCCTAGTCAAATTGATTGGAATCGTCATCCCGCCAAAGCAGAGATTTATCTGCATTCTCTTTCCTATTGGCAAGAACAAATTAGCCAAGCCATTGAAAAAGCCTTGCGGATTGGGGCGGAAAATTTCGGCACCGCCTCTCAATCCCATCGTGTCGGCAAATTACTGACAGCCTCGGCAAAAAAGGGTGTCTATCACCTGGATGAATCACCAAAACAGGAGCGTAATACTTCGGATATTGGCTTAGTGGAATTAAAAGCCGTTGCCCAGGTGCGTAACATGTATATTCTGGCAGAACATGATACAGGAATGTGGTTAATTGAGCAGCATATTGCCCATGAGCGAGTCTTGTACGAAAAACTGCGCGATCGCTGGCAACTTGTTCCCCTAGAACCGCCTGTGATTCTCAACCATTTAACCCCAGTTCAACTCGAACAACTGCAACGGATTGGGTTAGAAATAGAACCCTTTGGCGATCAAATGTGGGCAGTTCGTAACGCACCCGCCCTGCTGCACCAGCGAGACGACTGTGCTGATGCCCTATTAGAACTCAGTTTAGGTGGAGATTTACAAAACGCGCAAGTTGCCACAGCTTGTCGCAGTGCAATTCGCAATGGCACACCCTTAACGTTAGACCAGATGCAGACATTATTAAATCAATGGAAAATGACTCGCCACCCCCGCACCTGTCCCCACGGGCGCCCGATTTACTTACCCCTAGAAGAATCAGCGCTAGCTCGTTTTTTCCGTCGTCATTGGGTGATTGGCAAAAGCCATGGCATTTAACGTTTGTAGTTGCGCTGTCTTCGCCATAATCGTATTGCTAGAGTCGTTAACTTAAGCCCTGAACTAAAGTACTCAAAGAGAAGCCGATCCGCGTCTACGGGCTAAAAGCTAAAACCCGTTAAAACGGGTTCAATTTTCTGGGCGCGTTGAGGGTTGAATTGTAAGCCATAGCGCAATTCCATAACCGTGATCACGGAAACCGCAATGTCATAATAAATCCGGGTTAGCTACCCCCCTTATAACCCAGTCCGCGCAGGCGGACTTTGTTTGTGTAGCAGCGATTTCAATCGCCGTGGCAAAAGGGGATAATTTAACATGAGATTAACCCGGAAATTACGACTGTCGTATCCCATCAATAAACGCCATTCTCGCCTCAACTATATCAGACATTAGCACACAGTGCACCAGCAACTCTAAATCCAATTTAGGTAGAAACTCACTGCGCTCAACTTGCTCATAGTCATTTTCCTGAAAACGGTAGATTAAAATTTTATTCTTCTTCCAAAACCAAACTTCAGGAATTTGAAACCGCTTGTACTTTTTGAGTTTATCCGTTCCGCCACTGGTGAGAGCCACTTCAATTGCCAGATCAGGATGCTCTTTCTTTGTGCCAATATAGTAAGACTCATCGGGAGCAAAGGAAGCACCTTTCGTTTCTGCTTCACGAGTTGCATTGCCAATGGGGATAAATCGAATCCCCTTTTCAAATAAATAGGCTTCTATGAGAATCGCTATAAATTTTTTAATCATTTCATGGTCTTCACCTGTAGTCATGAACTCCACACACCCATCAAGATAAGTTAGTTTTAATCCAGGCACATCTTGCATCACGGCTTGAATTGCCTTGAATTGCTGCCAATTATAACGACCGGGTAAGATAAAATACTGATCGTTAACTGGGTTTAGTTCTTCTGTAAGTTGTATAGTCATAGCCAAGTTCAAGTTTTCAGTGGGAGTACACATAGGCGATTTAATAACAAATACTTTTAGTAATAATTAAGTACAACCCTTTTTGCCATGGCGACTGGAAGTCGCAGCTACACAAACAAAGTCCGCCTGCGCGGACTAGATTATAAAGGGGGTGGCTAACCCGGATTCGGTTTGTGTAGCCCCAGATTTTAGCTATTTGCCAAAATGGGAGGTTCTATGGAATGAATAAGCGACCAACCCCTATATAGTTTTCAATGTCCAGTACAATCTCGATGAGGCGTTCAACACATCGCTCTCGATAGTCAAATTCGTCAAGGCGATCAAGACTACCAATTGTAACCACAGGAAATGAATTTGATGTGTTTTCTTCGCGTATAACTTGTTCCAATGAATCATCACCCTTCATATTCCGGTTCGCTGTGAGAATCATCATTTGGTTGGCTTGAGCATAGCTCCAGACAAGGCGATCGCTACTATCCATCGACAATCCAGCTTCTGTAAACGTTACAAACTGGATAGACAGAAACTCCAGCCAGCCCCCTTTGGTTAAGATCCCAAGAAAAACCAGGGCATATCCATCAAGATTGTAGTCTACCAGAAAATTCATGGCGATTTTGAGGCGCGTTTGGCTTTTTGCTCCTCTAGCTTTGCCCATAAAGCTTCTTGACCTGGTTTATGTGGCATTGTGGCAATTCGGGCAAAGTGTTCGCGGTTGCGCTCTTCCCAATAGTGGCGAATTTCTTCCCTGGTTTGCAGAACGTCTTGATATTCAGCTTCTACTTGAGTGCGATTGGTTTTAAGATAAGACAATGCTGCATTAATTTGCTCATCCGTAAGGTTAAATTTATCGCGGATCAACTTAGGGGGATACTGAGCCTTCAAAAAATCCATCACATCATAGAGGGTGATGCGTGTACCTACGATAGTCAGTCCCCGTTCTGTACGGATGATTGCGGCTTTTCCATTTGATGTCAAAGTCATATCTGTAGCCTTTCTCCAACTAATTTTATATTACATCTATACAATATGAACCGTCATTTTTATTTGGGGTAAGCACAGGCGCTACCTGTAGGGGCACGGCATTGCCGTGCCCCTACCATAAATGGCGTTTGTGTGTAAGTCCTGAGTCTAACCCGCTTGCATTGGGTTACTCTACCTTTCGGGTTCTCCTAGGCGAGTACGAGAAGGCGAGAGCCTACGTTTCAAGAGTCCAACCTATCAACTAAGCTTTCTAACATTAGCTTACTAATATAATTCGATTGCTTTACGGATACGACAATAGGTTTAAACCTTGAATGAATCTGTAATCGCGTTGATTTTTAGCTCTGCCTTGTTAGCACAGCCGACAATTAATTCCATTTGTGTGACTATACTAATCGCCAAGCTAGAACTGGATTTCAAATTTTGCAAACAGATAACGGCGTCAGAAATACCACGACCAGCATCAATCAGTATGTCGGTATCTACAATAGTTGGATTAGCCACGGGATTTTGACCACTCGTTTTCTCTAACACTACGCACCCAAGCCGTACTATCAGCTAAATCTTGACGATCTCGCCACATCCCAATGAATGGATCATTGATTAAATCAACATTTTTTGCTTGAGAGATAAGTTCAGTTTCCCTGTATTTTAAAAAAAAAGCGATAAAGTTTATAACTTGACGTTGTGCTTCAGTCGGCAGGGACAAAAACTCATTCAACAACTCTTCATGTGTCATGGTGATACCTCGTTAAAACTAATGTTTAGTATTTAATTTAAAATTATAGATCATGATCACCTTGGTTTCGCGTAACGATAATAAAATTTGCTATTGTGTTGAACTTTCGTGTGACATGAGCATTGTCCAGAATGTATCGAGTCACTTGGAGGGATTATTTTTGAGCGTAGCAGGAACCCGTAGTAAAGGATTCTGAGGTTGGGCAGACTTGCCTGTTACTGACTCATTCTCTTTTGTTTCGGCTAGTTCCTTGACATTCTCTTGACGCTGCTTTTCTAGCTTCGCCTGTAAAGTTGTTCAAATAATAAACTTTGCTCTTGAACATAAAGGGCTTCAATGGATTCAAGTATTGTTTTCAGAGATAGTGAAATGGTCATAAATGCTTTTATACCCCTCATTTTTTCTCTATCATAACGAATCGTCACCAAAGAACTGTTCAAATCCTTGAGCTGGAGTTGAGACTACGATGGCAGGACTTGCAAAATAGAATCCTTGCTTCAACTTGTTCTCTTATAAGGTCTTGGCAGGTATAAAAAAGTTGTTTTTTATTCATCTTGCTATCTTCTCTCTTTGCAAGAGAAAATCAAGGTACTCCTCCAATTGTTGCTGTCTTAATTCTGATAGCTGACGCAACTTGCGTAATATGATTTCTTCCCGCTACCACTGAACAACGGGGATAATTTGCGAGGCGGCAACCTCGATTGTCACTTGAGGCACATCAAATCCTTCCAAGCTGTATCCATCCTCTTCACCTTCAGCCTTATGGTAATATTCCACAATTGTTGCAATATCTCCCCGTTTCAAATTGTATTCTGGTAAGTCCTGAGCCAGAGCAACTTGGGAAAACAGAGGGTATTGTATTTTCATGAATTAGCTCCTTCATCTGGCACTATGGAATGAATAAGCGACCAACCCCCATATAGTTTTCAATGTCCAGTACAATCTCGATGAGGCGTTCAACACATCGCTCTCGATAGTCAAATTCGTCAAGGCGCTCAAGACTACCAATTGTAACGACAGAATACATCTATGATCGCCTTTTTCAGCTTGCTTCATTGGGCGTGATATCCAAAATTTTGCTCTTAAAATAATTCTCTTCTATAACTGTCGCCAGTTTTCAGTTTGTAACCCAGGAACTCGATCAAATTCCCGTTGGTTGGCAGTGATCATGACGAGGTTGTACTGAAGGGCAGTAGCAGCAATTAGCACGTCGTAAGCGCCAATTGGCTGTCCTTGAGATCTGAGAATGGCACGAATATGAGCCACTTGTTCTGCTTCTGAAATGCCAAAAGGAAGCAGAGTAATGGAACTGAGAAAACTGGTAATAATCGGTTCAATTTTCTGAGCGCGTTGAGGGTTGAGTTGTAAGCCATAGCGCAATTCCATAACCGTGATCACGGAAACCGCAATGTCAATTGGCAGCGTTTGCTTGAGTTGGGCTTGGGTACCGGGTTCCCCTTTGATGAAGTCGCTAATGACGCAGGTATCAAGCAGGTAGCGCATTAGAATAACTCCGGTTCGCGGGGTGGTACAAGTTCATCACGATATGATTCAAATGCTGGAAAGTCAGGATCACCTTTATAGCTAAGGATAGTATCTGACCAACAGGCAACTTTGCCTTGGGTTGTTTGAGTCAGTTGACGCAAGGATTGGAGGATAAAGCTTTCAAGGGGAATATTGAGTTGGGTAGCTTGTTGAATCAGGTTTTGCTCCAGATCTTTGGGGATGTTGATTGTGATTTGCATTGGTTTTCCTTGTTAACTTATCGTAGGGTCGTGTTAAGTACATACGCTCGAACTACATTGCCGGATAAAGATATTTTTTCAGCTTGTTGGTCAAATTTATTTCTAGCTTCATCAATACTAATCTTTTGCGTTTTTTTCTTCCTTGAATCCTGAGCATCCCATTGAGGACAACTGAACCAGCCAATTAAATACAAACCATAACTACAAACATTATCTTTTAAGTAACGTTCAACAAGCTGAGTAGCCATTGCCGTCTTAACTTCACTATGCCAACACCCCTTAACTTCTATGATTACAGTTATCGAGTCATACGTTTCACCATTTGGTCGCTTTAGGACAGCATCTACATGAATATCAGTTCGCTCTCCAGGTTCATTTCCATAACCACGCCTCAGTTCTACTTCACGATTTACAATAATGCCTCTTGATTTCAAATCTTTATCAAGAAATCGTTTTACATAATCTGAAAAGGCATTTTCATCTACAGGTTTGAAAGTCTTGTCGCTAACCTTATCCCATAAATCTCTAACAGCAGGGGTTTCTCCTTGAAGTTCTAGTTCAAGACGCTTTAGAGATTCAATCAGCACATTGAGAAGTTGTTGACCATTTTGAACAAGACGCTTATCTTGATCGCTAACAAATTGAAGTAATGCTTCTGGTTCAGGTGGTTTCCAGGTTTTGCGACGTGCTAAAATCTCAGTTTCCAATAGCCTCTGTTGTAGTTTATCTTTTTGTTCTGGAAGCTCACGGATAATTTTTCGTAGTGCGTCGCAAGCTTCTGGAGTGCCTCGTTCTTGCAGGCGTTGAGGTATGTAGTTTTTCCACATCCGAACACTATCATCTGGTTTGACTACCCATGCCTCACTACCTTTGAGTTTGACATTCTCAGCAGTTTCCTTTTCAATTTGCTGTTCAGGATAGTGTTTATGTAAGAAAATATACAAATCTGCTATTTGATCTTCCTTGAGATACTGCTCTAGGTTCCCATCATATTTGACTTTGTATGACACAGATTCAAGAAATTCTCGTCCAAATCTAATATCTTTTTCTATTAAATTCCAAACATTTTTCCAACTTGAATCATCTAAATACGGCATAAGAGCATCAGCCGCAACCAGTGCCTTAGCTCGTCCTTCTTCAGATGCGATCGCTGGAAGCGTAATTAATGATATAGCCCAATCTATTGCTGCATTAAAATCACACTTGAATAAATCTGGCAAAAGTACATTTAACAGTCCAGCCGTAATTTCAGATTTTTTGATTTTATTTAATAGGGGTATCACTAATGAGTCATCTAAGGAATCTATAGTCAAGCGATATGCATAGCTGTAAACACGTTTAGGCTGATAATTATTATGAATCATTAACTCAGTAAGTTGGTGAATAAATTTATTCGGATCTGCTTGATAAGCGGCTTTGAGTATTTTCTGACAATATTCATCGTTATCTTTTGTCTCACCCAGATAAATATCTAGAACTTTGAGAATAACGGGCATCCACCTAATCCAGGTATTTTGGGGAATCTCTGAAATCAAGAATGATTCTTGCTTGGCTAGTAAGTATAGCGCTTGATAGCCAGCAAAAGAGTCAGTCGTTAAGTTATCTCCTTGTAGCAGCCCCTGAACATCTAGCTCTCCAGAATCCAGGTATAATTCCGCTGTTTTAATGATTCTCGCTTTTGTATCAGCGTCAGCTTCTGCCCATCCTGGAAGTTTTGTTAAATCTGGTGTGTCAGGAAAATAATAGTGAGTACTTGTTGGTTTTAAGGTTAATTCATTACATACTTGCCACCAACGTTCAGGTTGCTCTTGTTCTACTATTTCCAGCAATTCCACTACTCTTTGCTTTGGCGGGGGATCGAGTAAAGGTTTAGTTTCACGATGCTGCAAGATTTTTTTGTATCGTAAATAATCAGCTTTCGCTTGCTTTGCTCTCTCTGAGTCTAGTTCAATGGAAGTAATATCTAAGTCAAATTCTGTTCTCAGCACTGAGTTATAATCACGCACAATTATAATTGCATCAATGTGCTTTGTGTTCTTCCATTTCATCTTCCATCGTAGAAGTTTTGCCCAAACTCTTTGTAATTGCTTGGATGGCTCTGCCAGGAGGCGATCTATGAGCCAAAAAAAGTCTTCAGATAGAGTGATTGGTTGTATATAGTATGCAATATCTTCCTCTAGATCAGAAAACGATGAAATTATTGATTCTATAAGTTTTCGGCGCTTCTCATCCGATTCTATGAGCGGTGCTTCAGGAGTATCATCAACTGGAAGGCGAGAATCAAAAATACTGTTATATTTTTGCAACCTGAGCATGGCGACATCAGCAAAAGCAGAAAGTACACCAGGTTCATCAAGATTTTGCCAAGCCTTGATCATTATTGACTTTGACAATTCGTAAAATGGATAGTTTAGTTCGTAACCTAGGGGAAACTTTTGGTTTAACCATTTAAGAGTTGCTGGTAGATCAGCAATATTAAGTCCTTCTGTGAGTTGCCGTGCAATAAAATCTTGGTATGAACCACCTATATATCTAGATCTTGGAGACGAAATATTTGCTAGCAATTCTTCCACTGAGATATGTTTGGGCCAGACTGCCTTAAGCGCATAGCCTTTGAGCTTATCTTCTGGATCATCTTCATGCTCACCAAGCACGAGTGGTTTTAATTTTGCTTTTGTTTCCTCATCTCCAATTTTACCTAGCACTTGTGTCGCCGCATACCGAATCAAGTAAGGTTGTGATGAGTCAATGGCTACATCGGCAAGATTAGATTGAACATCTTTGACGTTGCAAGCTCTGGTAATATCAATCGCCGTAAGTCTTGATAAATCGTTTTTGCCGGAATCAGCGATGTATGCCTGAAGTTGACTCGCTATTCCTGAGTGATTCAGGTGCTGATATTGCAAAAATCTATAGGAATAAGGTAATCGATCTTCATCGTATGCTCGAAGTAACGATTCCACAAGAGTTGCTTTGTCGATGTCAGTAGCTGTCGCTATGTCACTTTGAAGTAAAACATCTGGATCTGTTTTGGCAATCTCTCGAAACAACTCAGGCATCATACTAGCTAGCCAAGCCGCTGTTTCCTGCAATTGAGGAACAACTCTCTGATCTGGATGAATAATCAGATCCAAAACTTGAGCCAAATTAAAATTGTGCTGTAGCAAATACCAGGCGGCTAAAAATTCAGCATAAGTTTGATGTGCCCATCCCATTCGATTTGTTCCGCGAGATGAAAACAGTCCAGTGTCCAAAACTTCTCTAATCGCGTGTTCAGTAACTGGGCAAACTCTTACATTAACAGTTTCACTTCCCAAACTGAGTTTTCTGAACAGAACATCTTCATCAGGAATATTTCCCAAGTCTTGCTCAATCCAAACAGCAAATCGTCTAGCAAAAACGGTGACAGCAGCAATACGGGCTGCAATAATCAGACGCTGTTCAACCTCAAGATGGTTAGGTTTTCTTTGCGGGTGATAGTTTTTATCTCTCGGTTCTTCACAAAGTACTCTACATCCTTGAAGGTAGAGATCTGCGAGGCGCTGATTTGCAGGAAACTGTCCATTGTTACGCTGAAAAATATTCACAAGGAAGTCCAGCGTAATTGGTTTGATTGCGAATGGTGCAGCACCTTTGCGATCAACCTCGTCCATAAATACAGCAGGCTCTAAGCCACATCTATCTACGGCTCTCTCTACATCAATTCGACGTAGTGGAGTCAACTCGTAGATTCTTAAATTGTCCTTCGTCCAAAGTTTTTCTAATCCTTCTTCCAAAACCTTGGGAAAAACAGCCGTCCGACATGCTATTCGGAGAGAGAGGCGACTAAGTTGCTCGCGGTATTCCTCCTTACCAAGTTCTTCAACTAGCAATGTTGCTAAGGTTTCAATCCTCAGCAAACCTTCATCCAAACTATCCAAAAATACATAGAGGCGGTGTGTACCGTTTATCCAGTCAGTGAAACGTCTAGATTCAAATAGATTGCGAACTAGCCGCTCCTCGCTGCCATAGGCTTGAAGATTGAGTGCAAGGACTTTATGGGTTTGGTTAGTTGTCCCTTCTGTATACCTTCTCAGGTTTTTCATCTCCTGAGATTTGCCGATACCTGGCTCTCCCAGTAAAACCAAGCATGGAATATCAGCGATCGCCTCAAGCGTCACAAGGTTAGTATTATAGTGCTGTCCCCATTCTGATTCTGGATCGACCAAATATCCGCGATCGCTAAGATCAATATAACCTGATCGAGGACACCAAAACCTTTTCCAATCGTAATTCCGCTCAGACATGCTGAATAACTTTAGAGAGATAAAACTCTTGTTTAAAGATCAGTTTAGCTTAAATTTAATGGCACTGACAGACAAAGAATGTTATATCCCTTAATTCTAGTAAACGATGCGAGAGTGTATGGCGAATAGAGCGCAACTACGAACCTCGCTTATGTCAGCGATATCCTAATACCTCATCGAATAAGGGATTATTTTTGAGCGTAGCAGGAATCTGTAGTAAAGGATTCTGAGGTTGGGCAGACTTGCCTGTTCCTGGCTCATTCTCTTTTGTCTCAGCTATTTCCTTGACATTCTCTTGACGCTGCTTTTCCAGCTTTCGCCTGTAAAGTTGTTTAAATAATAAAGCTTGCTCTTCAACAGAAAGGGCTTCGATGGATTCAATTATTGTTTGCAGAGATAGTGAGATAGTCATAAATTGTGTTTGACTGAGATCTTGCACATTTGTCAGTCCCAGCATAAGCCAAGAACCCAAGTCCATTAAAATGGACTTAAAACTCTTATCCAGTCAGCTTTAGCTGACTTGCGCTTTTAGCCTTGGGTTGAAACCCAAGGCGGTTTAACGCTAGTGGTGCTATCATAACAATCCCCTACCCAAGACTAACTCAGGTAGGGGAAAGCCAACTAATTCACCTCAATTCTAGCCAACCAACTCAGTCGCCCGCTTCGCCAAATTCTCTGCCGTTAACCCATTAAATGCCATAATTTCACCCGCACTTGATGCCGTTTCCCCGCGCTTCCAGGCAAAAATATCGCGCTTAACGGTACTCCGTAACATCAACGGTTCCAGCATGGCACTGGCACCTCCGGTTACGCCAATCAACGCATCGCCACCAAACAACTCCTCAAACCCTTGATCACTTAAAAAGTGGCTATCAGGATCTGTACAAGTTTCCCACGCTACATCATGGGGACGATACAAACGCCGGGGACTAATCACGGAAACAACTCGCACGCCAATCCCTTGATTTTCCAGATGCACCGCTGCATCTAATACGGGAATCAGTGTCATATCGCCAATCACGGCAAACACCACTTTCTTACTCCCTTCTGTGTCATGTAGCACCATACCCCCATCTTTCAAGGCTTGACGGGTTTGCTCAAATGTGGTTAGTACCGGTAAAGGAGACTTACTCGCTGTAATCGTAATTCCCTTATTCTTCATCGTCAGCGCCCAGTCATAACACACCTGGATACTATTGGCATCACAGGGAAATAAAGGAAACACATTGCCATTCCGCATCATGGCAGCAAAGTAATTTTCAATCTCTGGACGTTGGTGAGTCCAACCATTGCGCCCTTGTTCTAATGCCCCAGCAGTAAATAAGGTAATCGTAGCCGGTGTCGGACGACGCAATTCTGCCATGGCTTGGGTAACTGTTTGCCATATCGGTAACCCATTAATCGCGAAGGATTCATAGGAACACCAAAGAGTACGGGCACCAAACAAAGCTAAACTCGCCGCTAACCCAGCACAAGCATCTTCACTCAACGGTTCGTAAACCTGACCCTTGGGTCCCTGATAATAGAGTTCATCGGGGGTAGGATGGAGAATCTTTAGCGCCACATTAATGTTATTAATCCCAGAGGCGGCATTGCCATCGGCATTAGAAATGATAAAGTTAGGGTCTTGTTTACCCACATAGGCAACTAAAGCCCCCATCGCTGTTGTCGCCACTTGCTTATCACCCTTAACCGGAAATTCGTTTAAGGGTAATGTGCCTAAATCCGGTAGGGGTAATTCTTTCTCTGTCACCACCTGATGAGATGCCGGACCTCCAGCGGCGCGTTCAGAGTTGGTGCGTACCAGTTGCCAAGCTTCTGGGGGTAAGGCACGCTGTTTCAAGGCTTTGACAATTTCTTCATTGTCTAGGGTATGGTGAGCGTAGAGGTTGTGGGCTTTGGCGCCTCGATCATGGACACCCGCGCCTTTAAGCTGTTTGATAATCAGTACAGTCAGCTTACCGCCAAGGGCAGATTTAGCGGCTTTATCCGTAGCTTCTAGTACGGCTTGGGTAAATTCCAAGCGTTTTTCCCAGGAAAAGGCGGTGCTATCAACGTATTCACCGGGTTGGTTGGCGTCGTCAAAGTCTTTGGCATTGACTAAGATAATTTCTTGAAATCCATTGCCTTCCCAGTATTTAATCATCTCGTCATTGGATTTGGTGGATACCATGCTGTGGTGTTCCTGGGAGTATCCATTCCAAACTAAGATGGGTAGGAAGTTGGTGACATCGGGATAGGCGGTGTGGAAGTGACCGAAACTACTCATTATGTAGGGTTCACCAATCCCCCCATCGCCAATCGTAACCGGGAAGAGGGTATCTCGGTGGAGTAATGCCCCCGCCATGGCGAAATGCTGCCCTTGTCCTAGGGGTCCAGCCGGGTTGAGGAGTCCAGGAATTTGACCGGAAAGGTGTCCGAGGAGTCCATGCATTTCCCGAAAGCGTTCCCGCATTTGTTGTACTGTTGTAATCCCCATGTCCTCTAGGGAACGATCTAAGAACATGGTGCTGTAAAAGCCGGGGGCATGGTGTCCCACTTCGGTAATAATATTTTTGTAGCCCAGCATGATTAATGCGGCGATGCCTTCGGCAACACTGGCAAATCCGCCGGGATGACCGGATGCTTTGGATGCTGTGACTTGCAGGATTAGGTAACGCAGGGCATCAGCCGCTAGGAGGGTTTGGAAGACAGCCGCCGGGTCAGATGGAGATGCGATCGCAACGTTGCCCTCAGCAATGGCAGGTTTGCCTCCATACGTCTCCAAACCCGGTAAGGCTTGCCCAAAATATTGGATGCCTTCGCAAAAGGCTGGAACGGGTGACGTAGGTTTTGGGGTTGTTGCAGTCATGCTGAGTACCTTAAATAGTTGTATCGGTAGATTAACTTTATGGAAATTTTACAACGTTTTGCAACTTAAATGTTGTTAAACTCAATCAGGTCTGCGTTATTTAGTGATAATTCAAGGTAATCAGACTTCGTTCCCCAGCGTCGCGGTCTAACCATTTCTCCAGCAGGGGGTGTGCAGAGGGTAATGAAGGGGGTGCGATCACGATGGCGAGCGAATGCCTGTAGGTACTGCTAGTGCATGACGGCAAAAGTTTTTGACCGATCGCTACAATCATATTAGACGCCCATAGGCGATTATCTTAAAATCAAAAGACATTAAGTACTCATGACCGAAACTCAAGATAAACCAATCAATCAGTCAACTACTACGCCAGACGCAGGTCAAACCAAGTCCGGCAATTTTCTGCAAAATTGGAAGTTTAAAGCGGGGTTAATCTCTACAGCAGTTGTTTCAATTTTCCTAGGTTTCTTTCTTCTCGTTTTCTTTTGGCACCACATTGTTGCGGGGATGGGGATGGGTTCGTGGTCCAGTCGTGCTGGTGCAGAACCCATTGAATGCATGATGAAAGACACCAACGACGATGGTTATGTTAGCTGTAGTGCCATGCTTAAAGGTGAGGTGGTTCCTCTAGAATGTGGCGTCAGTGTCTTTAATATTGGTTGCCGAGTTAATTATGGCGCAGCCGCTGCTCCATCTTTGCGTTCTTTTCCTGGTTCAAGGTGAAGCGTTAGCACCCTCCTCACATTTGGGTTTTTGGTGTTTGAGCGACGTTTAGGGACAAAAAGTTATCCAAAAACCCGATTGTGGCAGATCAATGCTTGGAATGTACACCCGCTGATACTGAGGATACTGTTGGCAAATTCGGAAGACTTAACCCTCCAGCTCATCCCGATTAGATCCCCCTTTCGTCCCCTTTAAAAAAGGGGAAACCAATTTGCTAAAATCGCTCTATACTCCCAATGGGGTGTTGATGAACAATTTAATCATTCCCACTAAAGCACCGATCAGGAGGACGAGAACAGATAGAGAATTAATGCCAAAACCAATGCCGCGTTTTTCCGCCGCTGTGTAGTAACCCCAGGCATAAATAATTCGCCCAATCACCCAAACTGCACCAATTCCCGCCCCCCAAATTGGACTAACAAACAGGGAGAATAACCACAAACTGGGTAAAAATAAGAGCAATTGTTCTGATGTATTTTGTTGTACGCGAAACACACGCTCAAAATTGGCATCTCCTGAAATTTGAGGTGCAGGTACTTTATATTTTGCCCTAGCTCGACCCACATTGATCGTCAGAACTAAGTAAACCAAGAGAGTGGCAACGGTGGCTAAAGCGGGAAAAATTAACGGTTTCAGTTCAATCATAGTTAAAGCCTCATCAACGGGTGATTGGTAAAAAACAGTTCACTTATTCTTTGTTAATTATTGCTGATTTTTTCGATAAAATCAACGGCTCCTTTCGGGGATAATAGTTTGCAGTAGTGTTTATAGCTCAAAGCCTCAAAGAATAAGTTACCCGTTCTTAAATAGGGAGTTTCTAAAAGATAGGATTTGTTGTCACGCTTTTGAAAAACCAGTTCAGAATAAGACCAGGATAATCCGGTTGCCTTTTGAGTTTCTTTATAATTGATCGTAATATCGGCAGCTTGATAGGCATTTTTGATGCAATTATCGACATAGTTGTACGCCCAGTTTAACGCCAGTTCGTTCATTTTGGAGATAGATTGATGCTCCCCTAGAGAGCGAAACCCTAGATTAGCCGCATCGATGCGATGAGCGGTATTAATTTTGCACCAAACCTGTTCGTAATTAGCGTTAACCTCATTCACTGAAGGAAAATATGTGCTGGTGTAGATTTTTCCATTTTCCACCGTTGGCTTACTTTCCAGAAACTTGTCCAAACGGGTGTAGATAGTATTGACGACATTATTTGAATTAATCGCGTCACGATGATAGTTTTCTATTATCTGTTGAACGTAGATACACCAGTTGCTTGTGGCGTCTTCAAGAGTGGATGCTTTAATGTTAGGCATAGAGTTAACGTCAATACTGCAAGGTACTACGCGCCCCCGCCCTCACTGCGACACCTGCTAATCCTAACGCGGCGCGTTTATCCCCGGTTGCGGTTTGACAAGCACTGAGTACCAATAATAATGTGCCAAATCCAATTCCTTATCTCAACAAACGATTAACCAAGGAGGTGACTGAGTTAACCAGCCATATAATCGAGCCAGCCAGGAAAATGTTCTCCCGCAATTCTCTGCGATTAACCCCATAGCTGGAACGACGCCCACTACCTGCACCATCGCGCTCTAAATCATAAATAATTTTCTCCGCGTACCACCGATCTGACTTTCCGGGATATTTCATTTGCGCCTGAGCCAGCAGTCGTTTAGCTAAACCTTTGTTCCCTTTTACGGCTTTGAGTAAATGGGGGTCTATCCCTTCATTATTCTGGGAATCGCGCCATATCAAAAACACCATCACACCAATCAACGCCAGCAGTGCGATCGCGAAGGGCAGTTTCATTGATTTAACCTTGAATGATGGATATTCCAGTTATTCTATCCGCTAATTTTCTACACTGCCAACCTAAAAATATTTAGAAATATTAACGGCATAGTTTTCATCTCCAGGGCTTAAGTTGACAAAACCGAAAAACTGTAGCCTTAGCTACCAAAAAATTCTTGAGACTTGGCGCGATCGCACAATTGTTCCTGAGTGCTGATCAACCGGGTAGCTTGTACAGTCTGGGAATACAGCGCACGATGGATTTCTCCATCGTCTTTTGGGGATATGCTAAAGTGACAAAAAATGTTTGTTCCTGTGATATCATGCCCCTTTCTACCTTCTCTAAAATCATCTACCCCGAAAGTGACGGTCAACCCTTGGCAGACAATACAATCCAATTCCGCTTAATTGTCACCATTCAAGGTGGAATTGATGCCCTGTTTCTTGAGAATCCTAATGTCTTCGTTGCTGGAGATTTATTCTGGTATCCAGTGGAAGGCGAACCCTGGATTAGACAAGCGCCTGATGTCATGGTTGTCATCGGGCGTCCCAAGGGTGATCGACGTTCCTATAAACAGTGGGAAGAAGACAATATTCCGCCCCAAGTGGTTTTCGAGATTGCCTCTCACAGTAACACTAAGGCAGAATTAGAGGAAACCAAGCGTTATTTTTACGAACGTTATGGTGTTGAGGAATATTACCTGTTTAATCCTCAGTCTGGAATCCTCAAAGGATGGCAAAGGGATAACGAAGTATTACAGCCAATTCCGAGAATGTCGGGTTGGATTAGTCCCCGTCTGGGCATTCGATTTGAATTGGAACAAGGAAATTTACAGCTATACCATCCTGATGGGGAGCGATTTGCTTCTTTTGTGGAAATTATTGAACAGCGAAGGTTAGAAAAACGAGCAAGAGAACAAGCTGAACAGGAAAAAATACAAGAACAACAGGCAAGAGAACAAGCTGAACAGGAAAAAATACAAGAACAACAGGCAAGAGAACAAGCGGAGTTAGCGCAACGAAATGCGATTCCCAAGTTATTGGCAATGGGTTTAACTGTAGAACAAATTGCTGAAGCGTTATCGTTACCAGTGGAGACTGTGCGGGCTATTGCTGAAAGGTAAGCTTAATGGTTAGCGCAACATATAATTTTCATGGCAAGCGCGATCGCACCGATCTTGTAGGGTGCGTTCATTAATTCAACTCCTGATCTCAAACCAAACATCTTGATGAGAACGCACCATTCCATTAATTGGTAACTGATCGATCAATTGAGTAGCCGAGATCAAGTTTTATGTTGAAAAAGCTGGCGATCCGCTTCAGTTAGTCCGGAAAACACCAGAAACTCAATCTGGCTAATAATTGAAATGCCAATCCAACTAGCATTCTGGAGTAATTGAACCAATTGGAGATTGCCTTGTAACAAAGCAACGATAGCATTAGTATCCAGCACATAGCGATTACCACTCATCTCGTAAAGCCCTTTGCATGGCTACTGCATTTCCTCGCCAATTCAGTCGTCCTGCCAAATCAGAAAAATCATAGTTCTGGTTTTGCACTTTAGATTCAACAGATGAACTGAGTACCAACACAATATTCACGGGTCCTGGAGAGAGTTGTGTGGGAAGATCAAGGATCAAATGACCGGAGGCATTGACAGTAGTTGTCAGTTTAAAAACTTCCATTTTGACTTCAACCATTAGATATCAGGGTTATTGTAGCGTGATCCTCATCCTACCGCGCGATCGCACAATTGCTCGTGACTGCTGATCAACCTTGCCACTTGTACATTCTGAGGATACAGCGAACTAACGATTTCTTCACAAGTTCCGTTACCCCCTCCAGTGTCATGTAGGGAGTCTTGCCAAGTGTGCGAGATATCACTTAACTCGCCAAACTTGATCAACAGACAGTAATCAAATCTTTATGTTAGCTTGGGTAAATAGTCTGTATTTTCCTCATCAGCACCCAGCTACTCAGAAAGCTCCCATGTCCTTATACCGATACATTGTTGCCTTGCTATTGCTCCCTATCTTGGCAACACCTCAGATAGTTTTAGGTCAACCGTTCAATGAAAATGAACGTTTAGAACGTGCAGCTAGCGTTTATCAGAACGGGGATTGTAAGTATGCCGAGCAACTGTATCAACAAGTTCTTGAAGTTAATCAGAATTCTGCCCTTGCTTACCTCGGACTAGGAAATACGTTGTATTGTCAACAGCGTTTTGATCAGGCAATTACAGCTTATACTACAGCGATTCGCTTGAACCCAGAAAATGCGGCAGCTTACAGGGGACGAGGAGATGCACTGAGAAAACAGGAAAAGCTTGATGAGGCATTAGCAGACTACCAACGAGCGATACAAGCTGACCCTAATGATGCTTCTGCCTATCTGAGTATTGGTCATGTTTTATTTTACGACAAGGATCAAGAAAGTGAAGCGATCGCTGCTTATCAACGTGCTGTTGAGTTGAGTCCACAATGGGGATATGCTTGGCTCTCTTTTGCAGTGGCGCTGGAATGGGAAGACCGGGAAGCAAAGGCACTCGATGCTTATCGGAAAGCTACTGAAGTTAGTCCTAATTATACTGAGGCATGGAATCGGTTAGGGCTATTTTTGGTTAAGAAAGGTCAGTTAGATGAGGCAATAGAAGCTTACCGTAGTGGGATTAACAGTAATTCTGATTGTGCTTCGGCGAGACCTAGTGCTGCTCCTATCTGTGCTGATGTCTACTATAACCGTGCTGAAGCGCGTAGGCGAAGTCGGAAGATCGCTGAAGCTTATGATGATTATAAAATAGCAGCAAGACTTAACCCCAAAAAAGAGAGAAATTTTTACACGGCATTTATCTACTTTTTACAACAGAAAACATTCAGAGAATATTTAGAGCAAAATTCCAGCGATTATTTACAGAAAGCTAATTCTCAGCTTGTGTTAGGTGAAATCCATGAATCTATAGCAACTTATCAGCAAGCCATTCTTACTGATCCGAACGATTCAAATGCTTATGCGGGTTTAAGTTTAGCTTTTGCCTTCATGGGAAATATGGATGAGGCGTTAATAAATTATGAAAAATCGGTTAACACTTTGAATTTAGAAGAAACAGAAGATGATGATTATTTTGACTTAGCCAGAACAATTATATCTAGCAATTATCCATGGATCGATTCAACAGGAATGGCTGGTGCTTTTTTATATGTACAAGGAAAGAGGGAAGAAATATTATCTATTATAGATAAAGCAAGTGATCGAGATTCTGAAAAATTAATAGTGTACTTATTTTTATTAGCTGGATTTCGGCAATTTGAAGATGAATCGGAAATTAATATTAAAGCAGAATATGAGACTATAATGTCAAGAATGTCAAGAGCCATTAACAGTCATCCTCAGACTCAGGACGTTCAAATGATGCAGTTCATTTATTTATTATTGAGTGAACAAGATATCGAAAAAGCACGTCAATATGCAAATGATAATTTCACCTTTAATAATAATGACGACCAGACTACTTCAGAATCAGCAGAATGTTTACAGAATTATCAAATAAGTATATCTAATTCTCAGGCTACAAACTTCAATGCTGCTTTCAAAACAGTTCAATGTATGCCAGGATATTTTTCATTAAGAGGTAATACTGGATTTAATACTATTGACAGGTTGATTAATCGCTTGAGTAGTATTGACTACGAAGACTCTAATGCGGCTGAAAACGTTATGGATTTTTTTGTAGACTTTTATGTTGAAATATTTGATGAATTTACGAGCCTTGATGGTCAATCAGTCAATATAGGAAATTATCCTGGAAGTTGACCAAAAGACATCAATATTTTACCGCTTTACTGCTATTATCCTTAGCTTTATTTGTTTCCACTACGTCATTAGCTCAACAGCGCTGTCCTCTTTCAGAATGCCAGTATCAACGTCGGCAAAATCCCACTCGCTGGGAAGGTGTATTGTCAACTCCATTAGGAGACAATGTTAATCTGGTTTCTTTTGCCGTCAATGGTGTAACTTCAGGGAGAGTTAACCAGATTCCAATTCAGATTCCTAAAATTGGCTCTCAGGCAAAAGTAAGTATTCAAGCGTTTCAAGAACGGGATCGCTATCTTCTCGATAAAATTAGTTCAAATAGTTGGACGCAAAATTCTACGACTCCACAAACCCTCGTGTTTAATTGGCTAACCAATATCTTTGTGAGAGCAGGATTTGATACAAGTCGATTATTTGCTCTTGCTATTGATCAGGAGGATATTGGAGACGTTTACCTCCCCGTGGGTTTAGGAAAGCCAGACAGCAGTTATCAGTTTATCCTAGCTACTAACAACTATAATGATGAATTTATTGTCACAGCATTTCAAATTAAAAAAGAGGGCAGTCCTAATGCTATCTATGTAGACGATAATCTCACCTATAGACCATTCCATAGTTTTCAATGGAATGGTAGGGATAAAAGCGGAAATCAGCTACCCGATGGTATTTATGAATTAGAATATACCACTCAAGTTAAACTACCTAGTGGTAATCTGTCCAACCGCAACCGCAAGTATCGGTACTTTAGGCACATTCAATCATTTTTGCGTAAGTAATTAAATATAAAATGAAAGTTTTGTATCAGATGAAACTGGCGTTTACAAAACTCATCCAAGTTAGCCATAAAAATGTCTTAAGATGTTGGGCATTATTGCTTGGTTTAGGCTTTAATTTGCATCAATTTATTCAAAATCATTTGAATAAAATTAAAATTAACTTGGTTGATTTTACGACTAAATTTTTTAAACAATTCAAGAGCAGTTTATTTAGTGCAGGTTTGTTTTTATTGAATTTGGTCAAGCACGCAAGGCTAAATATCCTTAATCTAGGATTGAATATAGTTCAATTTATTTCCCATCAATTTTCAAAAAACATTATAAAATTATTGAGCTTTCTTGCAAGCACAAACAAAATGATTTTAATTTCTGCACTATTCTTTTTGATTAGTATCATGCCAGCATTTTTTTATTTATGGACTATCGAAAGTGAGTTATCAGGACATTTAACTGTTCAACAAGTAGAGTTTACATATCAATCAGGTTCTTCACTCCTTAAAGGGATAAATCGCGTTAAATCTATTGAGATTAGAGGAGGTTCAGAAATAACCCTCAGTGGTGTTATTCAAGAACCAGAGATTGAGTCAGAAATCAAAAATAAAATTAATACGAAAGAAGGGATAACATTTAAGCTTGGCAGTCCAGAAACTAGCAGATTATTGTTACAAAGCCTTAATCCTACAGACAGCGAGATGGTGATAGAGGATTTATGTGTAATACCTGGGACGCACATCTCTAATTTTTTCTATAATCAGGGCAATATTAATAAGTTAGATGACCAACGTTTTGAAATCGGACTCAACCCAAGCAACAATAAAATTGAGCAATCTTCAGGAGGATGTAAAAGTAATTTTCTTAAGCTGGGTTTGGGTAAACAACCCGTACAAGTTACGGTAGAAAATGCCACACTTGTAAACCCTAACTTGGCTCAACCCATTAAAAATTTGCAATTTAACCTGCAACCCCGGGCATATACGAGACAGTTGCCAATTATTAGCAGGTCAACTATATATATTGATCTGCCACCAGAATCATCAACAGAATTAGATTAGGCTGCAAAATTTCCAGAACAAAGCAACAGTTCTGATTGGTTGGGTCGAGGACTTGAGGTCAGTGATTTAAGCTTAGAAAGAGTCGAAGAGGCTTATGATCCCAACGAGAGAACAAAACATTCTAATCTTATCAAAGGTCACTTAGTTTTGAATCAAAGCATCTTAGAGATTGAGCCAGGACAATTTTTATGTACTGAAGGCTCTGGAATTGAGACGATTAAACAAATTTTAATTGTTCCTGATGGATTAAAATTGGACATTAGGGGTAAAGCTTCTCAACTCAAAACATCCTTCAATGCCTCTTGTCACAATTCGACAGTATCAGAAATACGGTCAAATAAGCTTTTTACCTTATTTCCCAAAGATACAATAGAGTTGCTTGTGATTCCTTTTGCTTCTGCTGCTTTTGGTTCATTAATTGTTTTTCTCGTGCAAGTCATGCAAGATTTACAAAAGTCTCACCCGAAAAAACCATGATTTTAACGACAAATTACCTATTGGCTAAATTCAGGTTATAGCCACCAGTATTACAATCTTGTACTAGACTAATGGTCTAGCCGGAAACGAATATATATTAATGCTCCCAGGATTCATCAAACATCAAATCCCGAACATTCTTTAACACAAAACTACCATTCTCTTTGCTTAATTCACCCAGACAGATTATCGGACAACGTTCTTGATACGCTTTAACCGCTAAAATATAGTCATAACCTGTTAACTCAGTCTTAATTTTCCGCAGCTTATCTCCAACAAGACCTAGCAACGTTATTTTACCACTTAAGGGATCAGAATTAGGCGTGTTAATGTGCATGACTACTCCCTGAAGTGTAATCGTTTTTCCACCAGAAAGCAGTTCACTCAAAATCTCAACTTGAGAACGATTCTCGACAACGGCTAACGTTTCAATCGCCTCACCAATCCGAGTCACATAATCCCCTACATTAGTTTTTAGGGGCAATAAAATCTCAAATTCTCCTCGCTGCTTATCCTGCTTGAGCCAAATCATGGCATTATCCAAAAATGGACTGTCTTCATACCAGCCATGAGCTTTTAAATACGCCTGAAGCTGTTTAGGTTCTATACTTTTTAAACGTTCAACATCCCGCACCGTTACCTTCATAGTAAAACACCTTGACTAAGACGCTGCATCATTGACTGAAGCGCTGACACGGTAAATTGATGGCTTCTGGGTAGGGAAACCGTTACCGTCGCTGTATTTTTGGTATCGGGCATTCCTCGGAGTGATACCCAATAGGCACAATATCTCATACAGAGTTCTTCCTCAGATTGTTGTAACCAGTCGGTCAGAGTTTCAGGAAGCACAAGGACAACTAAAATTCTAGGTATGGCGAAATCAGGCAATCTTAAATCATTATAGTTCTTAATCTTAAGCGGGTAACGCAACTGGTTATCATCAAGAACGTCTCTAGAGGTAGATTTTAACTGCAATTCCAAGCGAGGCGATCGCAGGCGTCCCATTACCCCCTTAGCGGCAATTCCCCAATCGATACTGTCATCGTCTACAGAAGGCTTGTACAGAGAATAACTCGCAACAGTTGTAACGGCTTGTAAATAGGTATTGCTAAATTGTTCCTTTTGTTGTCTGATATCCACGTTAAGCCGATTTTGAACCTTCAGTTGCAGTTATCCTAATGTCAATGGCACCTTGAATATACCGTAGGGTGGGCATTGCCCACCAGCCAAAATTTCAGTACCATTAATCCTAATCTTCTGCAAGCTTTACATTTCTTTTGAGACAGCCTAGAAGAATCTCAATGGTGGAGCGCCTGAACTAGCTGAAATTACCTGACCAATAATACAACTTTGTTTATATCCTAATTCTTGCAAAACTTTCTCACAGTTTACCGCTTGATCCTCCGGAATTGTTGCCAATAACCCGCCAGAGGTTTGCGGATCAAAAAGCACTGGATAATTGGCGCGATCGCAAATCTCTTCCTGATTGCTGATAAACCTTGCAGCTTGTACATTCTGGGGATACAGCGAACTGACAATTCCCTGTTCCACAAGTTCCGTCACCCCCTCCAGGATGGAAATCCTATCCCACTCTAATTCCACCGCCACCCCCGATGCTTGCACCATTTCCACCAAATGTCCCACGAATCCAAAGCCAGTCACATCGGTACAAGCCGTGACACCATGATCTCTGAATACCTTAACCGCTTCCTGATTCGACAACAACATCGACTCAACCGCCTGATCAATCCAGCGCCCTTTTGCCCGTAAACGCTTATGAGCAGCAAATAATATCCCGGTTCCTAAACCTTTAGTGAGAATTAACTGATCGCCCGGTTTCATCCCACTTTTTTTGATAATTTGCTGAGGATGCACTAATCCATTACAGGATAAACCAAAGGTTAATTCTGTCCCTTCCGTTGTATGTCCTCCCACCAAAGGTGCTTGTACTTGAGAGAGTACCTTCATCGCCCCCGATAATAATTGATAGAGGGTTTCCTCCTGTTTTTCTGCTGTTCCATAAGGAACCGTTACCATTGCTAAAACACTCTGAGGCGTCGCACCCATGGCAAATAAATCGCTGAGACAGTGATGGGTGCTAATTTGTCCAAAGATAAAGGGATCATTGATTAAGGTACGAAAATAATCAACCGTTTGCACCAATAATTTATCGGCGGGAACTTTGATCACCGCTGCATCATCTGGCGTTCCCAATCCGAGAATAATATCCTCTGGCGTGGGGAAAGGATACTCATCCTGCAACCGTTTTAACACTCGTTCTAGGGTAGTGCTACCCACCTTAGAACCACATCCGGCGCAATACATGGGTGGGGTGTTTTCCGGCTTCTTTAGAAGGGTAGATTTCGTCAAGTTTTGGGTTTTATCCGGGAGATTCTTAGCAGGTGTCATTGCTGGCAAATCCCTAAATTGCCGCATAAACTTGCGATCAATATGATCCTTCCAACGCCATAGTAGTCGAGAGTGCCAGCCAAAGGAACCCCAGGATGCGATCGCGCTTCCATCACCCGTACCAATTAAACTCAAATACCGCCGTTGGGGTTTGTAAGGATGTAGGGCTTTTCCCTGTACAAAGCAACGCAAATTTCCGACTAAAGGCTTCCCTTGACGCACCGCAAATACCCCAGCTTTAGGGCGAGGATGATGCACCATGGTGGCGATATCACCGGCGGCAAAAATATGAGGATGAGAGAGGGATTGTAACGTATCGCTAACTGAAATAAAACCCTTGGAATTGGTATGAATTCCTGATTCAGCTATCCAACTGGGCGCAGCGGCTTGGGTTACCCAGAAGCTGTAATCGCAATCGACAACTAAACCTGACTCACAGCAAATTTTATCTGGCAATATCTGAGAAACGGTTTCCCCTAGATGTACCTGAATTCCCCGCTTCTTTAGCAGCTTTTGAACATATCGCTGCACCCAGGAATTATGACCGGGTAATAGTTGCTTTCCCCGATGAAACAAATGGATTTTTACAGAGGTGCTATGGCGCGTTTCTACATCATTAATACGCCGTTGCATCGTCATTGCCAGTTCCACCCCACCCGCACCACCGCCGACTATTCCTAAACTCAGGGATTGTTGAGGATGTTGGGCAATCGTTTCGATTATTTGATTCCACCGCGTTAGAAATTGGGGAACGGGTTTGGCGGGAATCGCGTAGTTAGCTACGCCAGGAATCGATTCTTTCGCCGGGGTACTTCCAATATCAATGGATAAGACATCAAAGGCAACGGGAGGACGATTTGCACAAATAACTTTATTCGAGTTTAAATCCAAACCTACGGCTTTATCAATATATAATTGAGCGCCAGCAAATTGGGCAAGGCGTCGCAAATCAATATGACATTCATCAAAGGTATAAAACCCAGCCACATGACCCGGTAACATCCCAGAATAGGGTGTATAAGAAACATTGGTAATCAGGGTCAAGCGCACTCCGGGCAAGGGATTCATCCCCAACATCCGCAGTGCGATCGCGTGGCTATGACCGCCGCCAATCAGGACTAAGTCTTTGTCATTGGTCATTGGTCATTGGTCAGGGGTTGACACTTATATGCCTAATTTAACATAGTTAAGTTTCTTTAGACTAACCCATTTATAATTATTGGCTTTGATTTGATTATCCTAATAGTAGGTTAGACCCTTGGAACGCGACCCAATAATAGCTAGGTTTAGATCCTTGGGTTTCAATCCGTTCAACCCAACCTACAACAGTAACTATGTTCCTATATTTAGGTTTGCTCAAACAAATACTTCATCCAATATTTATATTCATCTAACTTTTATAAAGTTTCAATGAAGTCAGAGACGAAGGATTCACTACACTTATATAATTTTGCTTACTTAGAGTCTTATTTCATGCCAACAAATGCTCAATCGTTCCAATCTATTACTCGGTAGTCTAACCTCCCTAATTGTATCCTTAATTTTCACTTCTCCAGCCGCTGCCGTTCAACTGACCGGACGTGCTATTCTTGGGGCAGATACATTCGCCCCAGGTCCCACCTCAGGACAACAAAGTTCTATCCCTTTTACCGATCAACAACCCGTGCAGGGCTTTTCGGCTGTTTTACCGGGACCCAAACCCGGAACCTTTCGGGTTATGGTAGATAACGGTTTTGGCAGTAAAAGCAATTCGGCTGACTTTCTGCTGCGGGTTTATGCTATCGAACCCGATTTTACCACAGGTCAAGTTTTCCCGGTTAATTTCCAAACGGGCGAACGACTGACTCGCTTTAGCAATGAAAGTTTTTTACAGTTAAATGATGGGAACAATCAGATAGATTTTCCAATTATTGCCGAACAATCCTTTTATCCAGAAACCACCATTCCTGTAGACCCAAATGTTCAATCCAATCGCTGGTTAACTGGTGCTGATTTTGACATCGAATCCTTCCGTCAAGCGAGTGATGGAACCTACTGGTTTGGTGATGAATTTGGTCCCTTTCTCTTTCATGTTTCGGCAGAGGGTCAAGTTCTGGATGCGCCAATTCCACTGCCCAATTTTCTGGGTTTGGGTGATAACCCCCTAGTTCAATCTCCTGATAATCCCCAATTGGATGGTACAGCCAATTTGCGGGGTTCCCAAGGATTTGAAGGGCTGGCACTTAATAGCAGTGGCACCAAACTCTACGCTATGTTAGAAGGGGCATTGCAACCTGATGATCAACGCGATCGCCTGCTGATTAATGAGTTTGATTTAGCTAGCCAACAGTATACAGGTAAAACGTTTTTCTATCAACGAGATCCCCAAGGTCGAGCGATTGGTGACTTGACGGCAATTAATGATCATGAATTTCTGGTCATTGAGCGCGATAACAGGCAAGGTGATCCTAATAATCCTGAATTTACTAGACCTGCTGAATTTAAGCGAATTTACAAAATCGACATCAATCAATTAAATAGTGAGGGTTTTGTCCAAAAAGAATTATTAGTAGATTTGCTGAATATCCCCGATCCCAATAATCTAGGGGGTAATGGCACAACAAATGGAGTATTTACCTTTCCCTTTGTGACGATTGAGAATGTATTACCTGTGGATGAGAAAACCCTACTGGTGATTAACGATAATAACTACCCATTTTCCCAGGGGCGTATTCCTGGCAAACCAGATAATAATGAATTCATCCTTGTCCAACTCGATCAACCCTTAAATCTTGCTCCGTCTCAGGCTACCCCTGTACCTGAACCGATGACTATTTTGGGTTCGGCTGTGGCGTTTGGTTTTGGTGTCTTATTTAACGCTAAAAAAAGGTAGTAACTGTTCATTGTGTATTTTAATATCCAACTTATCTCTCTCAGGCTAGATTGATTTCCCAGAATCCCAGCGGCATAATGAAGAGAAACAAAAGGAGAAACTGTAATGCCCAAGGCGATTATTTTTGATGTAGACGGCACTTTAGTTGATTCCGTTGATCTGCACGCTCAGGCGTGGGTTGAAGCGTTTAAACAGTTTGGCTATGACGTGCCTTACGATAAAGTCCGTCATCAAATCGGTAAGGGAAGTGAGCATATCATTCCCATATTTATTCCCCAAGAGGAGTTTGAACGCATCGGCGAGGATATTGCAAATTATCGCAAAGAATTCTATCAAGAAAACCTCCTATCCCAAGTGCGTCCATTTGAGGGAGTGCGCCAACTATTTGAACGCCTCAAATTAGATGGCAAAAAAGTTGTCGTGGCGTCTTCAGCTAGAACAAAAACCCTTACTCACTACAAAAAACTATTAGAGATTGAAGATTTAGTAGACGGCGCAACCTCTAGAGACGATGCTGAAAAGTCAAAACCCGATCCCGATATCTTTCAAGCCGCATTAGATAAGCTCGATGGAGTGAGTGCCCAAGACGCGATTGTGGTGGGTGATAGTCCTTATGATGCTGAAGCCGCCTGTAAAATTAACCTAGATGTTATTGGCGTACTTTGCGGTGGTTTCTCAGAAGCCGAGTTAAAAGAAGCCGGCTGTATGAAAGTCTATCAAAATCCTGCGGATTTACTCGCTAACTATGATCAGTCTCCTTTGGCTTAATCTCAGTAAATTCTTAATCATCGATCTCACCCCAACAACTACTGAACCAATTTACGAATTTTCCCATAGGCAATATAAGAACCTCCCTGGGGATTTTCCTTAACCTCATCAACCACATATAATAGTCCTTCCTCTCGAATCGTGCGAGGAAAACGGATGTTGTAGTCGGGATTATAGCCATCAGAAACCACTCTGGCTCGTAGTTTTTTCCCATCCTTCACACATTGAACCAAAACCCCATCCCCCACCGTATCTGTGGTTTCTAAATCAGCCGCTGTTCCTTGGGCTTTAGCGGTTTGTAATTCTTTCCCTGGGCGGGCTGTTTTTTGGGTAAATTTTGTTTCTTCTCCGGGTTTAACCAGGCGGCGAATGTTTCCTGAAGCGCGATAAAACGTACTATTAGCGGATAGGGTAATTTCATCTACGATATAGGTGACACCCTGTTCGCGGATACGGCGAGGAAACTGTACATTTAAATCAGGATTGTACCCCTCAGAAATGACCCGCACTCGGAGTTTACCACCCGCCCGTTCACATTTAACTAAAACACCACCGTCTGGATCACTCGTCACCTCTAACCCACTGGCTGCGCCTGTTGTAATTCCGCGTAATTTTAAGTCTTCGCGATCGCGGGTTTTGGTTTGATAGGATTGATCGCGCATTTCTTTGCGGATTGCCCGATCAAATCGCCGATTTTCTAGACATTGGGCATAGTAGTCCAGTTGGGCAATTTCTTCAGCAATTTCAAAGAATTCGTCTAATGTCTTGCCTTTGAGTTCCTCGATAGTTTCCCGCAGTTTAGCCACTGCTTGTTGAAAGTCTCCCTTATCCGCCAGGGAAACGGCTTCATCTTTTAATTTAGCAATTCTTAACTGAGACGTTTGTTCCAAAACCTTAGGATCGGGTTGGATGTTTTTGGCTTGTTCTTCTGAACCGACGTTTAAGGTAATAGAAAACTGATTGCTAATGTCTTTGATACTTCCTGCAACAATCGTTTGATAGTCATACGTCACAGTAGCAATCGCCCTCATTCCAGATTTTGATTGCGGGGAAATCGTTAAGGGAATCGCTAAGGGCTTTTGTTCAACGCCATACACATCACCCAAGAAAACCTCTACCGTATTACCCGCCTGGGAAAAGCGATAGTTATTTAAAATCTCCCCAACTTCAACAAACTCTTCCGGCTGTAGCCTCACCCTCAGATTTTGCGCCACAACTGAAACCAAACTTTCCATCTCAATTTCAAACACTTGAGAGGCGTCGTCTGGAGACTGAATGAAATAGAAATTCCCCCTGGCTGCATTGGCTATGTTAATCAGTAAATCTTCATTAAAATTATTACCAAACCCCAAAGTTGTGGTCACAATATTCGCTTCGGCTTTTTCTTGTGCTGTCTTCGTCAGCACTTGTGGATCTTGAATCCCATAATTTGCCAATCCATCGGTTAAGAGTAAGACTCGATTAATTCGTTCCGGACTTTGGTGGGATTGAACTTGACGACATCCCAACAACCACCCGCCACTTAAGTTGGTGCAGCCCCCTGCCCGAATTTTACCAATTTTTGTTTTAATGGCGGCTTTATCGCTAACTAATTCTGGGGGAATAATCACCTCGGCGGTATCATCGTAAATCACCACCGAAACAAAGTCATCGGTGGTGAGATGATCGATAAGATTTTGTGCGGCTTTAATCGCATATCGCAGGGGTTCTCCCGCCATTGAACCCGAACGATCTAAGACTAAGCTGAGATTGAGCGGACGACGAGATGATTTCTCCTGATTTGACTCAGATCCTTGAAAGCTAATCAGTAAGTCTACAGTCGAGGGACTCTCTGCTGCAATTAAAGATTGACTGAGGGTGTAGCTGGCTTTCATATAGACCGATTGAAGGATTTAGACGGCATTGTTTTATTTTAGCTTAATTAATGTCAACAACTAAAAAATCCTTGTCATGGGAGCATCTTGCTGGCTACCCATTCCCAATTTAAAGGGGTGACAGCTTAAGGAAATGATATCAGGGCGTAGAGACGTTCCGCCGGAACATCTCTACCGTTGTTCAATCCGTTTCATCCTCGTCATTGTCATCAAAGAAACCGGGCGGCGGTGGAATATCCGGAACGATTTGAATCGTCATTCCTTGTTCAAACATACAAGAATCTATATCCTCATCGTCTAAGATTACCTGCCTATGCGCCCAAGCCAGACGTTGATCGGGAAGTTCAATTTCTACCCAGCCGCCTTTAGTTTGTTTCCCAGTTATCGATACTTGTTCTCTAGTGAGATAGGTGATGATATTCTCTCGAAATGATGCCGGATCAGAGCGTACATTTCCTGTGACAATAACTGAACAAGCCGGAGATTCTGGCGATGCTTCCGGTTCTGGAGAGGGAGACGGTGAGGGACTAGAATTAGTCTCCTTTGGGGATTCTGTCGCTGTGGGAGAAGTTGTTGGTGAGGATACAACGGTATCCGTTGAATCGGTTAACGGTTGTACTGAAGCACGATTAAATAAACTAATCAGTAGAACTACTGTCGCTAAACCGCCGCCAATTCCTAGCCAAAGTAGGAGTTTTTTAGGGGATTTGGAAACCGTCGGTTCAGGATTTAAGAAATTGTTGAGATTTGATGATAATTGGACGCCAGAAGTGGGAGGGGTTTCCGGTTCCTCTGGCGTTTGCATATACCATTCAGGGATAGAATCGGGTTTTATGGAGTGTCGAGCGGGTTGATCGCCATTGGCTACCGTCGATTCTGTCGTGGGTTGAGGATGAATAGACTCAGGAGGGGATGGGGGCGCGATCGCACTCTGGTGGTGTTGGGGTGAAACCTCTTTCGGTGTGGAGCCTGGAAGAGGTGGTGCGGTGGGAGCAACCGATTGAGTGGGTGGGAAGTTATCCTCGCCTTGAGATGACACCTCCATAGGTACAGAGACTGAGATAGTGGGTGTGGTGGGAGCAACCGATTGAGTGGGTGGGAAGTTATCCTCGGCTTGAGATGACACCTCCACAGGTACAGAGGCTGAGACAGGTGGTGCTGTGGGAGCAACCGATTGAGTGGGTGGGAAGTTATCCCCGGATGGGGGTAACTCCTCCCTGGGTGTGGATTCCTCTTTTTGATCCAGAATGAGTGGGGAGGAAATCCGACTCAGATACGCTCTAATTTCGGCTCCCCCTGTTCCCTCAGCTTCCCGATTATTGGCGGGATTCCCTGGGGGAGTTTCCCGGGGTTGCTTTTGTGATACGATTAACTCTTCAATGCCTTTAATATCTTGATCTCTCAATCCTAAAGACTGTTGCAAATCTTTTAGGAGTTTACGAGACTTGGAATTGAGTGAATTGTCGGCTCGGAATACTTCCCGAAATGCTTGCTTGTATCGCTGTAATTTTTCCTGGTACTCCCGATAGGGGGTTAAGACTTGTGCTTCTATCGCGGCACAATCTGATGGGGTAAGCTGTAGACTCTGTGCTAATGTATCAAGAGCTGAACGACCGCCGACAGAAATTTCACCCGCTCTAATCCAACGTTGTGCTTCTTTGCGATACTTCAGGGTGAGGCGATTTAGAGGAACTTGACTCAGTGCGATCGCTTGGTAGGGTTCGCTAGCATATAACCTAGGTTTTAAAGCGGGAGCAACGATTTTAAGCTGCTGATAAACATAGTCATGAAGTTCCCTAACACAAATCCAATCATCATGATTGCGATCAGCGATTCCCGTTGCTAGTCCCTCGACTAAATAACGAGTGTAATCTGAGGGTTGAGAGAGTTCTGATTGGTTGAAATAGGGAATGGAACTAAAACAGCTCAGCAGCGCCCACTTTTCACCCGCCAGTTGCTCTTTGAGCCCGACTTCATTATAGTCGTTTGTGTTTATCTCCCAATCCAGAATATTGCTACAGTAACCATCGATGATCACGATATTCTGCGGACAAGGACTATGCTTAAGTATATCCTGGATTAAACTAGCCGGAACAACGGTTGCCTTAACTAATTCTTTTTGGGAATGATCATCAGTCATGCGAGTGGCAGTGATGCCAGTGCCTAAATATAGGGTATCATTATAATCTTGAATACATTGACCCGAAAAAAACAACAACACGATATCTTCCTCTGAACGCTGGGAAAATAACGTTTCCATGGTTTCCCGCATCACGGGAGGATTCGGATTGATGAGCGTTTTTATCTCGTCAAAAGAATACTGCAAAACTCGTTGCATCGCTTCAACAGCGTTAACGGCTCCGGGTACGGGATGAAAACCATAACCGTACTCACTTACCCCAATCAGCAATGCTATTTTCACAACTGGCGATTCCCTAGACTGCTACAACGTTTTGTGCTGCCTAAATTACTACCATCAAGATTTTATTCGGCAACTTGTGATCCTAAGTTTAGATTCACTGGTTCCACGAGAGCGGTTGTACATTTTATCTGCTATATTCATGGGTTTTTGCCCTTATTGCGGAATCAATTAACCACGTCCCCACGCGGCAAAAACCAGGATATCAAGGCAGATATTTAAATGTGTGTTAGCTTAGACCCTTGATGGTTGTCGTTGAGTACACCCTGTTTAAACCTTTACTTCTGTTCTATCCGGCTAGACAGGCAGGTATCTACCGAGATTCTATTTTCTTTGGTCTATTTACAAACCTATACATTGATCGTAAACTATATTTTTATTTGTGGCTACCATCGCTTTTTTTCTTCTGTCTAGAGTTTGTGGCAATTTGATAGCCAGCATCAAATCCCCCCCAAAATACTGATGCATTAGTTACATCTTTCCAGACATTTACCAGGTATCCTGGCAGGGGGCATCTTATTTTATCGGAATGAACTTCGCCGAATAGAGAGACTCCGAAGACAAAAAGGCAGAGTGAATCGACTCAATTAATTGTTGCTCAGAGTGTAATGAACACAACCCCGACAATCATAATGGCGGCGCCGATTGACCGTTCTTTTATACCTTCTTCATGAAAAATAAAATGTCCCAGGAGTACACTGAAGAAAACACTAATGCGCTTGATGGAAATGACATGAGCGACTATTGTCATATCAATCGCCTGCATTTGGAAGAGGAGATTTATAAAACTTGTCATTTTTTGATGTATAACTTAGGGCTGATGACTTTTTAGAGACATTGTCCCCAACTTCTCTACCGGGTGACTAGCTCTGATAGAATCAGGGTTTGCAGATAGAAAGTATCCCAGATTCCCAAAATCCCAAGGACAGGCTGGGGAAATCACTAATCAATTTGGTGCAACGGGCAAAATCATGAAACGCAGAAAATTTGTCGGGAATGCTGTCATTGGTGCAACGGGCACCGCCGCCTTAGGGGGTTGTCGCCAAACTACCACCAGTTCAGTGGCACAAAGTGGTAGCCAACCTAGAATTCGATGGCGCATGGCAACGAGTTGGCCCAAATCTTTGGATACTATTTTTGGCGGCGCCCAAACCATGAGTCAGCGTGTGAGTGAAATGACGAATGGACGTTTCACGATTACGCCGTTTGCCGCTGGTGAGATTGTACCGGGATTGCAGGTGCTAGATGCGGTACAAACCGGAACCGTGCAATGTGGTCATACCGCTAGCTATTATTACATCGGCAAAAATCCCGCCTTGGCGTTTGGCACTACTGTTCCCTTTGGTTTAGACGCCCAACAACAGAATGCCTGGTTATATCACGGCGGTGGTTTAGAGGCGATGCACAAGCTTTATAGTGACTTCGGCGTGATTAGCTTTCCGGCGGGGAATACGGGAACTCAGATGGGCGGCTGGTTTAAGCGAGAAGTCAACTCGGTGGCGGAACTCAAGGGATTGACCATGCGTATCCCTGGATTAGGAGGTGACGTGATGTCTCGCTTAGGGGTCAACGCACAAGTCTTACCCGGTGGCGAGATTTACCTCGCACTAGAACGGGGTGCGATTGACGCGGCTGAATGGGTAGGTCCCTATGATGATGAGAAGCTAGGCTTGCATCAAGCGGCTCAACTCTACTACTATCCCGGCTGGTGGGAACCCGGAGCGACATTAGAAGTACAGGTGAATAAGGCAGAATGGGATAAATTGCCCAAAGAATATCAGGAAGTCTTCAAAACGGCAGCGATGGACGCCAACCTGAATATGCTGGCACAGTATGACGCCTTAAATCAACAAGCCCTGGGAAAACTGCTGGACACTGGCACAAAGCTAATGCCCTATTCTCAAGAGATTATGCAGGCGGCTCAGAAGGCATCCTTTGAGATATATGAGGAAAATGCTGCCCAAGATAGTACCTTTAAAGAGGTTTACGAGCAGTGGAAGGGCTTTCGCGAACAGATTTACCGATGGCACCAGGTCAATCAACTCAGTTTTTCTAATTTTGTGATGGCGAATTAGGGATGAGTCGTGGGCGTAGAGGTACGACATGTCGTGTCCCTAGATTATTAGGCATACTAGAAGGAGGACAATTCTGTGAGATTTTCATGCCCGTAAAATAGACTTAGCTGCTGTATAGTATCTTAAACCTAACCTTCTGGTATTTTATCTCCCTCTAATCCCTCCCTGCAATTTTACCAAAGTTAATTGAACCCCTATGGCACGTCGATCTAAATCTTCCGCTCGTGATACCTCACCCGCTAAATCCCCCATCGCTTCTATCCTGAACGCCACCACCCTAGCCATTATCGGCGGGATTTTTATCCTGGGAATTGGTGTCGGTATTGCTTTTAGTTCCACAGCCAGTCCCAATCTGGAAAATGTGGCATCCCGTGAAGCGATTGACCGCAGTGCGCCCAATCCGGAATTGTGTATCCAGTATGGTGCCAGCGCTATGGTCACAGATATGCGGGTTTTTGTCACCCTCAACCCCTTTAACGTTTACGTAACTCAGCCGAGTATGCGCCCCGGATGTGTTTTGCGCCGGAACAACTGGGCAATTTTAGAGAAACAGAACCTGGTTTCCTCGGAGCAAGTGAATGAGTGTAAGAACCGGATGAATACTTTTGGCTTCACCGGTCCGTTGGAAGGTAAGCCGAAAATTGACTGTATCTACCAGAATGAGGCAGAGGATAACTTCTTCCTCAACCAACCGGGATCAGGTAGTTCACCATCTGAAACCAATAAGTTTTAAGCCTATCTTGCTTACCTTATAGGGTGTAGAGACGTTGCCTGCAACGTCTCTACATTGGTTGTGTAGGGGCGGGTTTTCCCCCTATCGTTGCTGAAGCAGCAATCATTAGGACATAATATGACCTATTCGTAGTAGGCATTTTAAGGCACTAAAGTGCCTACTACAAACAATCACTAATCCCGATGCATTAATGGTCTTAGCGCATTTAATCCAGCTACGATCGCACTCCCATTATGCACCCCTGTGGCAACCAGGGGATGAAGTCCCACCGTTGAAGCCAGTCCCAAGGCGGCTAGGTTAGGAGTGACAGCTATGGCGGTATTCTGCTGGACAATTCCCCGGGTTTGCTTGGCAATCGCGATCGCATCCAGTACACTGGCTAAACCATTCTCCATTAGCACTACATCCGCCGTTTCCCTAGCTACGGCTGAACCATCGCCAAAGGAAATCGATACATCCGCATACGCCAGCGCCACGGAATCATTTAACCCATCCCCCGTAAACGCTACGGTTTTCCCCTCTGCTTTTAACCGACGTACCACATCAGCTTTGGTTTGGGGGAAGGCTTCGGCGTGAACCTGAGACAAGGGAATATCTAATTCCTGCGCCACGGCGATGGCTTTGGTTTGGCTATCCCCCGTTAAAAGATGAATCTCCATGCCATACTCATGTTGCAACTGATGAATCACCCGGCGGCTTTCTAAGCGTAAGGGATCTTTATATTGAATCACCCCTTGGAATTCATCCTCACAAGCCACATAAATCAGCGAAGAATCGGCAGAAATGGGACAATCTTGCTGACACCCCCAGAGTTGACGACAACAGGGATGTTGATCATAAAAACAATCCACACTAATCCCAGCTTGCCGCAAAAAGCGATCGCTGCCTACTAATACTCTCTCACCGTCAATTTCCGCCCGCACACCTAATCCGACTTCATAATCCCACTCACCACGGGGTAAAATATCTATACCCTTCTCCTCTACATGACGCATCACCGCTTCAGCCACTGGATGAGTCAATCGTTGTTCTGCTGCTGCTGCAAGTTCTAAGATACGTTGTGCCGACAAGCGATTGGTTACAGTTTCCACCGCAACAACTTGAATATTCCCCTGAGTTAAGGTTCCTGTCTTATCGAAAACAATTGTATCCACCTGGGCAAGTTGTTCCAATGCCCGTCCCGAACGGATTAAAATACCATGGCGCGTGGCATGGGTGAGGGCGGCGAGAAAGGTGGTGGGAATGGAGACGCGCATCCCGGTGACAAAATCCAGGGTGAGGATAGATGCTGCTCTGGCGGGGTTACGAGTAATTGCCCAAACCCCAGTGGCGAGGAGAAACGCGGGCATAATTGACCGTTCTGCCAGTTGTGCGGCATAATTTTCCATACGGGTATCATGGACGGGGGCTTGCTGCACCAACTGAATACTCGCACCGGCACAGGTATCTGCCCCAACCCGTTCCACTTTGATATATAATTCCCCCGATCGCACTAATGTGGATGCATAGACGGTTTGTCCTGCTTCTCGTACCACAGGCATGGATTCCCCGGTGAGTTTCTGTTGATCAATCGTGGCATTTCCCCGCAACACCACGCCATCGACGGGAATTTGTTCCCCCGGATATACTATTACGGTGTCTCCAGGTTGTACCTGAGTTAAGGGAACCTGCTGTTTTTCACCGTTACAGTCCATCCAAGCATATTGTCCGATAGAATCGAGTAAATCTGTGGCTTGGGCATGAGTTGAACGAGCCGTGCGATCGCGGATAATATCTCCTAGTTCATGAAGTGTCATCATCAGGGCGGGCGTCAGCCAGTTTCCCTGCATTGAGGACAGAGTAATCGCCACTAAATCCAAGCAATCGATAGTGAGTCGGTGTTCCCCTAGCAAAGTTTTGACCGCCCGTTTCGCTACCGGTAACCCCGCAACCGCGACAGAACCCGCCACCAGAGATTGAGGAATGGGGAGGCGCAATGGACCCGCTAGCAGGGCGAGAAGGGTAGCCAGGGCGGGACGTTTCAGTTCAGACCAGTCATTTTCGTCTAATGATTGGGGATTGGGATTTGAGGATTGGGACTCCCCAACTAGGGCGGGTTTAGTTAAGTTAGCGGTTTCTTGGGTAACGTTATCGGTCAAACCCGCCCCTACAAATTGGCTCCTGTGCTCCCTATCTTGTTTTCCTGATGTTTGAATCAACGAAAGCAACACCCGACGCATCTGAACATCGGATAGCTGTTGATTGTTATAGGCAATTACAATAGAGGCGGCGGGGCGGCGCACACGCACCTGAATCACCCCATCTTGGGACGCCATCAACGCTTCTAAACGATGGGCATAATCGGCATCATCTGCCAACCGGGGCACGCGAAATCGCACCCGTCCGGGAATCGAATGCACCACGCGACAAGGGATTCTCCCAGAGGGTACAGCCTTGTTCCCTGACAGGTTTGCCTGATTGAAATCCTGGGAGTTATCATAACTGGCGTAGCCTGCGATCGCGTCCCATCGGCTGTCCAGATTTACTATGCTCATGCCTCAGAAATCTTGATTGGTAGTTAGGCATTTCTACTGTAAAACCTTAAGGACGGTTAATTCACTCTCTGCAATTTTTATTCACAAATCATTAATATATTAGCTAATAATTTAAAAAATATAATTGATATTTGTCACTATTTCATCAGATGTATGGTCATATAGTTGACATCACAGCCTTAAGGACACGATAGTATCGTGTCCCTACCCCATCAACCATCTCTTGAATTACGGTAGGGGCATGGCACTGCCATGCCCTCTCATCATCAATATAGATCCTAATCCAATCCCACAGAAAGCCCTTTAACTGCCCGTTCTCAACTAGGTAAATAATGCGCGATCGCATCCCCTACCCCCTCTAAATCAATTAGAGTTCCCTCCCCTTGCAGGGGAGGGTTAGGGAGGGGTTTGTCTAGGGTAGAGACACGGCAATGCCACACCCTCTCCTCGTTAATCTAACTATCCCCAAAATCACCCTAAACCAGGTATCCTTTGCCCCCTTACCGATGCAAATAAATCACCTTTGCCATTTCCCGATCCAACGCCGCACGAGTTCTGCCCACCTTAATAATATAAGAAGGAAACCGCTGCTCCAACAGAATCGGCATTCCAGGACTAATCCCCATCGCCATCAACTTCTGCAACGTCATCTCATCCTTCGTCTTTAACGCAGCAACGGTGCCGCTATTTCCCCGTTTAACCGATGCTAGTGCAATCATTTAAATCGTTACTCCTAATCCATTTAACAAACCATTAACCAAATATCCCACAAAAAAGGCAAAGGGAAAAATAAACGCCACAATCGCCCAAGTTACTTTCGCCCCTCGCTCTTTCAACATTACTTGCAGTTGGGCAATACAAGGTAAAAACAGGGTTAACACAATCGCTGTCACCACCAACTGATTCCCCGTAAAAATACCCTGCTGTTGCATATCAAATAATCCAGCCGCGCCGTAATCCCGCCGGAAGAAACCATATAAAAAGATCGGCGCAGCTTCTCTGGGCAATCCTAACCCTAAAGCAATCGGCTCAATTCCCTGAATAATCCATCCAAACAACCCCGTCAAACGCCCAAACCAAATAATCACCGATGCCCAAATAAATAGGGGCAGAATTTCCATAAAATACCACTTCATTCTGAGATAGGTTTTAACCAGAATGTTTTGTAGTTTGGGAAAGCGCAAGGGGGGGATTTCCATGTAAAAACTAGCGGGTTTTCCGGGAAGCAATCGGGCGGTTAAATACCCCGCAACCATAAAAATTGCCCCAATAACCCCACCCCAAATCAACAACGCGGCGGGTTTTTGGGCTAATAATCCCACAATCACCCCCCACTGTGCCGCACAGGGAATGGCTAAGGATAACAAAAATGTGGCAATTAATCGTTCCCTTGTCGTTTCCAGGGTGCGGGTGACCAATGTTGCCATGGTGTCACATCCCAATCCCAACACAATCGGAATTACCGCCCGCCCCGATAACCCGATCGCCTTAAACAGGTTATCCAGCATCAGGGATAATCGCGGCAGATAGCCACTGTCTTCCAGGAAGGAAAACATGAAAAAGAATGTGGCAACAACAGGTAAGACAATCGCCACCGCATAGCGAATCCCCAGGGTAATAATTCCGTAGTCGTTGGCAATTAAATCTTGTAAGGGTTGCCAGGGCAAAATTACCGCTACTGTTTGGTTGACAACGGGATTAATATATGTTTCAAAAAAGGTTTCAATGGTATCCACCATCGTCCCCGCCCCGAATTCGCCGACAAATTTGTAAACCCCGTAATAAAGAATTGCCAGCAAAATCGGAAATCCTGTCCAAGGATTCACCGTGAGTTGGTGCAGTCGTTCCGTTAACGGGGTTTTCCCCTGGTTCGATTCGCTGAGGACATGTTGTTCGATCGCCCACGCCCGTTGCTGACGCGCCTTGGCAATAGCCGCGATTAGCGGTTCATCCAACTGACTCTCAGCATCTGCGATCGCGGCTTTAATTTCCGCTTCTGTCTCCTGAATCTGAAGTTGTTGCCAAAGTGCGGGATCTTTTTGCAACAGGAGTAAGGCAATACTGCGCCGAGACAAAGGATAATCCTGGGATAGCGACAGCCGGGATAGCAGCGATTCCAGTTTCGCGATCGCAACCTCAATAGGTTCCGGATAAGCAACCTGACTTAACATAATCACCCACCTTATATTTCAAATCTCGTAAACCAATATTTAGTGCAGCCGCCATAGTCACAACCGGAATCCCTAATTCCATTTCCAGATGATCCCGGTGAATCTCAATCCCCAGTTGTTGGGCTTCATCGATCATGTTGACAGCTAACAGCACCGGCAAACCCGCTTCAATGAGCTGAAACGTCAGGGGAAGCATCCGCCCTAAGTTTTTGGCATCGACGACATGAATCACCAAGTCTACGGTTTCGCTGAGTAATAAATCCCGCGATACTTTTTCCTCTTCGGTAATCGGGAGTAGGGAATACATTCCCGGCGTATCCACCACCGCAAACGGGCGATCCCCAACCGTCATCTGACCCCTAGAGACTTCCACTGTTGTACCGGGATAATTGGAGACGGTAACATAAGTACCCGTAAGGGCATTAAACAGAACACTTTTACCCACATTGGGCGTTCCCACCAAAGCCACTTGGGGAATGGGTTCAGTTTTCAGAGGTGATGGTTGCGGCGGTTTGCCCCACCATTTCCAGCCACTCCCTCTACTGGGCTTATGGTGGCAAGTGTTTTGACATTTGTGACATTCCATATCTTCTTGACTCCGATGATGGGAAGCGAATTCTGCAACTTGTTAAAAGTAATTCTCATTAAGTGTAGTCAATAATAACCTCGGTTTCTGTATCAGGTCTACCTTTTAAGAAAGCTTAATATTTGAGGGGGATGAGGAACCTATTTAAGCTGAGATCCATTAACCGAATGTTGACATGTAAGTCTTCTTCTGTGTCCTGATCAAAGTCTAAACCCCTTGTCTCAATCTGACAAGACGGATACAAACTGAAACAGATTCCCTTTGTCATTCGCGGGATTGGCGGCAACTTGGCGTTGGCTCTTCAGGAAACACTTAGTAATTTACCGAAATATTTTTTAATAAAAGTTGAGAATAAGCTAATTCAATTTTAAGCAGGGTGGGCAAGAGCAATAAACCTGGAAATGCTCAGGTTATCAAGAGAGTGCTGTTGCCCACCTGAATCTTCTTTGTGTCCGTCACCCTGTCACCCTGTCATGGCGTCTTTTGTTGACTGATGGGTATTTCAGCCAAGCTGCACTAGGATGACGAGTGATTAGTCGCATACCGTTGCTCTGCCAGATCCCGGATCAGAGACAAGCGATTATAGAGGTACTCATTCAAAATATGCATTTCCTCAGAATTGAGACCTCGCTCTTGTTTGAGTTGCTTGAGTATCCACTGAACGAGACTGGCATCGTCAAGTTTCAGTAGTAGGTTAGTTTGAGTCGTTTCAATTAAAGACCACAACTGACGCAGCATTGTGGGGTTCATACAATCTCCTTCCTTAGGTAAAATTGCAGCAGCCGAGAAATAAAGCTGGTTTTCCAGCGCTGTGTCGCGATCCCGCAAAGAGCACGACTCCTTTAAGAATTACTTAAGGATTGCTTGGTTTTTCTTACCATAGCTCATCTCGCCCAACCAACTCACGATTGTAGTGAGGATGATACAAGAGTTACCAAAGCCTTAACAAATTGAAAAATTACTTGGTAAAACTGACCAGCTATGTCGATTGACTGGGCGATCGGTTGTCGGTGAAGACTCGGACTGGTAATGATTTCGGGGAAGTTCCTTGTCATCGGATGGAATACCCAGGGCAATGTGCACAGCGGCGGCCAGCGCCATGACTGCCAGAGGCAAGAAAAACGAGAGAGCCAGCCAGCGCCAGCCAAGCCGCCATTGAAGAGAACGCCAGAGCAAACTATGCCGCCCGTTCTGTCCACTGGCATACCTCACCACAGAGATCGCCGCGATACCGGTGCCAAAAATCCCCGGGATAAACAGCACCATACCTAAGGTGGGCAACTGTGGTCTAACAACCGAAGACAGCAGCCAGCAGGCCCAAGACCATTGTGTTAATCACTCAGGAGCCTAACGGTTAGTTGGAACCAGATTTTAGCCTGCACAAACTCTTTTTCGGCGAGAGAGATTCGTTCTTCCAAACACGGCGATCAGGATGATAGCCACCACACAATTCAGAAGGACATACGAGATAGCAGACACTCCAGGTATAAATGCTCCAAATATGTTCAGCGAACCATGAAAAAGTGCCACGAGCAAAATACTGCCTTTAGTACTGTTGTAAATCCAAGTATAGATAAAAGCATTGGTCACGATGATGATGAACCAGAGGAAAGGAAACTCAGACATCGGGTTGCCTACCAAAAAGACAAGCGGCAAATGCCAAAAACCCCACAATATGCCCACTATGAGGGTGGCAGTCAAGGCATTATGTCGTTTCTGCAATCGTGGCAATGCGAAACCACGCCACCCAATTTCTTCACAGGTATTGGCGAAGAAATTAATCACGAAACCAAAAATGGCGAAGAAAGATAAATTGCCTTGTGGCACTGCGATTGTTACGGGCAAGCTAAGTAATTTTGTGACGACTTGTGCCGCAATTAAAAGAACAACAGGACCCAGCACCGCTACGATGTACCAGACTAGACCAACCCGCCATTGAATAAGCCCCTTATCAAATTCTTGCACCCCTGTCTTCCCATAGGCCACTTGTGACACAATAACAGCCGCAAGCGCAGGTCCAACCGCATAAAAGATGGAAAGAATCTGGACGTAGGGACTGTCAAATGGGGCAATAGCTCGCGAGCCTAAGGCTGCTGATATCATGCCAAGCCATGAGAAGCTAAACGCTAAGATGTAGAACCAAGTTACGGGATGTTTTTTCATTACAAGTTGCCTTGACAGGGATATTTTTTAGATGGAATGCTCTCAAACCAGCACAGACTCAAGCGATCGCCGGAGCGACCTTGACCAGGTCAATCTCTGGGATGGTCATATCTGGGAAGCCATCGATCGCCTGCACCACCTGACCTGCACAGGGAGCGAACACCGGCGCGCCGTAGATCAAGTACGCCGCAGGGTGCTTAGGAATGATGCCGCGCGATCGCAACCCCCACCGATTAACCTGAATGATATCGGTGCCGTAACTTTGGCCCCGGTAGTCTCGAAAACGCGGTACTGACTCGTCTAAAGTTTTTAGGTGGGCATTGATGCGAATATCGCTACCGCCATTGACGATCAAAAAATTGTCACCACGCAACGGAAAGGTGAGGTCAACAGCAGGCGCAGCAGCAGGAAACTGCCCCGTCCAACTGCGGGCTGCCTCATTGCCTGCATACGCTCCAAAGGCCACGAAGCCCACAATCATCACCCAGCCCGGCCAGCTTAATGGCATCCGGCGCTTTGGCTGATGCCTCAGAAACCCCAACGCCAACGCCAGTATAAACAGCACCCCATAGAGATAGGGCGTCCACCAAGGCGGAAAGACCCAGATGCCCATACGGGCGATCGCAACTAGGGCGATCGCCGTCATCAGGGATTGAATCCCAATACCCAGTAGATTGCGGGGCGGCACAAAAGCCAACCACCCAATCAAGATAAGGGGAAACAGAATCTGGGTCAGAATGAAGATCGTCATCGCAGGCCTCGTTATTGCATCTTTTTAATCAGCATAGATTTCTTCAGATCGGGCTTTCTGAAACTACTCATGATTACTGATAGATGACCTCATCAATGGTGGCGCGGAAGAACTCGCCTTCTGACTCAAACCGCTCAGTGCCGAAGTACCACCCAACCCGCAAACGGGTAGGAATCGTGTAGCTACAGAATGTGCCTTCTTCTTCTACAATTGCCCCGAAGTCCACATAATGGTGTTCCGCACCTTCTGGATTGCCCCAGCGCGGCAGTTTCGCAGTTTTGAGTCGACCTTTCTGGTCAATGGTTAAGTCGAGTCCTGCCTGTTCACCTTGGGCCATAAAACTGGCATGTAGGTGCGATGTCTCTGTGCTGCTCCAGGTCACGTCACTCCGACAAAGCGCCGATGGCAACAGCATTAACTCGGTGTGGAAGCGACCCGCCGCCGATCGGGTAATATCAGCACCGGTTCCGGTCATCACCGGAAATAGCCCCAGCAGCTTCCATTGCATCGCCCCGATGCCATCAATGATCCGATCTGATCCCACGATCGGTAAGTGGTTCATCCAGGCGGTGGCACTCCAAATAAATCCGCGCTCCCAGCAGACGACTTGTTCTGCGGTGAAGGGACTCCAGTTCTTTAATTTGATTTCGCCATGCATTTTTAGGCGCACTGCTGAGGCGATCGCAGTTCCAGGCGCGATCGCATGTTCGAGATATCGTCTAGCTGCATCTGGCAAATGAGCAAAGTCATCTGGACTGAATACGCGCTCCTGAGATATTGATGACTCCCATAGGGCATCGAGGGAAAGCTGTTTAGTGTTCATATCTCTAATCTATCGCTCCTTTCTTAATCACTTCTAGTGGTTAATCGGGCTGGCTCTTTTAATAGACCGATGAAAGAAGCTAGGGCTATTAAGCCAGGAGCCGCTAGCCATAGCCAGAAACCCAACAATAATTGATTCAGAGTAAATTCAGAAACGCCACCACTATCCGCAGGCAAGTTGAATCAAAATGCTGAAAACGTTCCTCCAAAACCAATAAGAATGGCGGCTATTCCAGCTATAGCTGAGAACCTGTATCGTTGCATTATAAAAGTGATGCAGCACAACCAATAGAGTGGATTAGCGAACCATCCAATCGCGGGAATTTGCAGAAAAAGTAATCCAAAAATGCCAAAGAAAGTCAGTTCGATCCCCTTCATGGCATAAACGTCATTAGGGTCAGAGGGACTCACGCCAACAGAGTCTGTAGGAACTACATTAAACAAAAGGCAAGGTAGCGCAAGTGCTATGCCATATAGGAAAAGCGATAATACTAGAAATACAATCTTATATTTCATAAGCTACATTCCTAACCCTGTTGAATAGTAGGGTTTTCTGAAAATGATCTCTTGAGGATCAGGTAGAATCCAACGTCATTCCCAAAAAACATCACGGCATCAAGGGCGACAAACTCCCATCCTTCCGCAGAAAGTCGATTAAGATGGCTCTCAATTTTCCTGGCTTTTTGTTTGGTCGTCAGGCATAGCCAGTCGCTGATCACTTTATATTGTGTTGCCATTGGCTCTTCCACTGTCTTTTGTTTGATTGCACTAGGCTCGTCAACCTATTGTAACTAACCTCGACAACTAATATGTCCCTAACTATGTCAAAGCTGTGTTGGATTTATTGAATGAGTTGATGAACTCGGTTAAGTCCTCCCGACAAACCCGTTGGGCTTCCTGGCTTTTGGGTTCAGCGAGTCCTTTAATTTCCAGGAGCATAGTTTGAGTTTATCCCAGAGAATAGGGCGAGGGTATTGTCTGCCGTAGGCATCGCGCTTTTTGAACTACATTAAAAATAGCACCCTACCCAATTTCCTCTTTCCTAACCCATGATTGCTACCCCAGACAATTATTACCTCTCTCCTGACGAATACCTCCAACTCGAAGCCACCAGCGACACCAAACACGAATATCGCAATGGTGAAGCCTACGCTATGGCGGGGACAACCGATGCTCATAATACTATTGCCGGAAACCTCTACACCCTGCTGCGTAGCCACCTACGGGGGTCAGACTGTCGCGTATATTTTGCCGATGTTAAAGCCAAACTTGAAGACTGCAACTGTTACTACTATCCTGATTTGATGGTGACTTGTGACCCCCGCGACGCAGAAACCACTACCTATAAGCGTTATCCCAAACTAATCATTGAAGTCCTCTCTGACTCTACCGAAGCCTTTGACCGAGGGGATAAATTCATCGACTATCAAACCCTCGAAAGTCTGCAAGAATATGTCTTGATTAGTACCAGACAGCAACGGGTAGACTGTTACCGTCGTACCGAGGGGGGGCTGTGGTTATTTCAATTCTATGCCCCCAGTCAAAACACCTTTCACCTTACTAGCCTTGAGTTTGAAGCTGAGTTGACTAACCTGTACGAAGACATTGCCTTCTAACTGTTCCGCGAACTCCGCCCACAGATTGAAGTGGGAGCCGAATAAATTGCTAAAGGTCAAGTTACTGATGGCGAGGAAGTTTGGTTCTTCAGGACTTATTATGCTAAAATGTTAGTTAATACCTGAATAAACACAGTCGAAAAATGAAGAAACAGCTT